>CAUZNJ010000036.1:0-12266 GCA_963580965.1 Alphaproteobacteria bacterium
ATACTGTCAATCTACAAGAAATTGCCCCTGCACCATAACGCCATGCACGAAGGCCGCTGGATAGGCCATGGCGAAGCGCTCAACATGCGCGAATTGCGCGGCAAACAAGTCGGCATTATCGGTTTCGGCAAGATTGGCCAAGAAGTGGCACGCATGGCTAGTGGCTTTAAGACAAAGATCGCCTATCACGATGTACAAAAAGCACCAGCAGAAACCGAGAAAGGCCTCGACGCTACCTACATGCCACTTGATGAGCTGTGCCGCACCTCCGACATCATCACCATCCATACGCCGCTCAACGACGCCACCCGCGGCATCATGAGCGCCGAGATGTTCGCACTGATGAAACCAACCGCCATTTTTATCAACACGGCTCGTGGCAAGGTAATGGACGAACCGGCCCTGATCGCCGCACTCGACGCTGGAACAATTATGGGCGCCGGTCTCGACTGCTTTTGGAACGAACCACTAGAACCCGGCAGCAAATTTCTAGGCCGCGACAATGTAGTGGTAACCCCGCACAACGCGGGCACCAGCCTCGATACCTGGTGGCGGCGGTTAGACTTCGCCTTCGCCAATGTCGCCCGCGTGTCTCGTGGAGAAACACCTCTGGCAACTATCGACGGCTGATGCAGTGTACTAAGCACTATGCCCTGAACCCTCTCCCCTCGCAGGAGAAGGCGTTCAATGGGCAGTACGCATCAGACAGGCTTTTCTCCGCAGAGAGCCACCCGGTAGCCGAATCGACGTTGGGGGAAATAGTCCCAGATGGCATTATGCTGGGCGCAGCGATTGTCCCAGAAAGCGACAGAATTTGGCTGCCACTTAAAGCGGCATTGCCACTCTGGTTTTTCGATATGGCGGTAAAGAATTTCCAGTAGCGCGTTACTTTCCTCCACACTTAATCCAACTATGCCCTCTGTGAAATAACGATTAACGAATAGCGCCTTGCGACCGGTCTCTGGATGGGTGCGGACGATCGGATGTTCGGCCCGAGGATAGACCTTGTCAGGGTCGGGGACAGCCGGCTTATCACGATAGGCAGCGTTGCCGTCATGCATGGCACTCAGGCCACCAACAAATGATTGCATGGTTTCTGAAAGCCCTTCATAGGCGGCATACATGTTGGCGAACAACGTGTCGCCACCACCGTTCTCCGGTACATTATGGATATGCAAAATTGAGCCCATGGGTGGCTCAGCATCGCATGATACGTCCGAGTGCCAAACCTCTCCGGCTACACGCATCGAATTTTCGTCGGCCTTGATGGTGATAACCTCGGGGTGGCCGGCAACCGGGAAAGCAGGTTCTGGATGAATGTGGAGTTTACCAAAAAGGCGACCGAATGCCTTGTGCTGATCAAGAGTCATATCCTGGTCGCGAAAAAATATGACCAAGTTATCGAGCAACGCCTGTCGAATTTCATCATATTGGCCCTTGCTGACGCCATGTCCAATATCGACACCAAAAATCTCAGCCCCAATGGTCGGCGTCAGCTTCCGCACGTCGATGGATGGAATGCTCATATCCTCTGGAACCTTATATCTGATGAAAGGGGCGGTCGCCGGAGACCGTGATGCGATGCCCGTTACGGCGATACGGGAAGTAATCCCAGATCACCTTGTGCTGGACGCAACGGTTATCCCAGAAGGCCACCGAATTAGCCCTCCATTTGAAACGGCACTGAAACTCCACCTTTTCGGCGTGGCCGTACAAATATTCCAGAACGGCGTTGCTTTCCGATCTGCTCAACTGGGCTATGTGAGAGGTAAAATATCGGTTGACGTAGAGGGCCTGACGGCCGGTTTCAGGATGGGTTCGGATGACCGGATGCTCAGCGCTGGGAATATTCGTTGCCGCGATAGGGCTACGGCCACCACCATAAGCTGCGGCGCCGGTATGTAACGCCGTCAGACCAGAGAGGAACCGCTTAAACGGGTCCGACAAGGCCTCAAAGGCCGCGTACATGCTGGCGAACAAGGTATCTCCACCGTCATTTTTTGGCACCTCGTGAATGTACAACATGGAAGCCATCGCTGGTTTGGGTTCGCAGGAAACATCGGAATGCCATTCCTCTCCCGACACCCGTTTGGAGTTCTCGTCGGCCCAGATACCGAGGATTTCCGGATGACCGTCGATGGGAAAGCGTGGGCCGGGGTGAATGTGGAGTTCACCGAATTGCCGAACGAATGCCTTCTGCTGGTCAACCGACATCTTTTGGTCTCGAAAAAAGATAACCTGGTGATCTAGGAGCGCTTGATGGATTGCCTGAAACTGGCGGGCGCTGATCTCAGCGCCCAAATCAACGCCGAAGATTTCGGCGCCAATAGAAGGCGTCAACTTCTGTACATCAATCAACGTGTCGGCCAATTTACAACTCCGAACCAAAAAATCGAACCTCTCCATAATCATGGTTCATCAATAATTCTACAACATGAAGACGAAGTGAGCCAAGCAAGGTATCATGCTTACTCTTAGGGGGTTCGTCCGGAACTTAATCAATGAGGGGAGAAAAAACATTCTAATCAATTGGGAGAAATTTCCAGCTGTGGAAAATTTGCGGCCCGGCTTCGTCCGTCGCGCCATGGCCGCTGAAAAAATTTCCGCCGTGCGTGTCATCGCCGAAGCCGGCACCGAGTTTGATGGCCGGCTACACCATCACGAACACGAACAACTTCTGGTGATGATTAGCGGAGAGATGCATCTACGTGTAGGCACCGAAGATATCATTGCCCACACCGGCGACATGGTATTCTTCCCGCCCCACCTGAATCATGGCGCCACCGGTGTTGGACCGGAAGGTGCCGAGTATTATGAGATTTTCTCCCCGTCGCGGGTTGATCAATTGCCTGGCTGGATCGGCTCGTCGATCATGCAATACGACTGAGCCACGCAAGACCCATCCTAACCAGAAACCCGCCACGGAACTCTACTGCCCAACTCATGAGAGGACATATCTGTGCTGATCGACTGGAAAAAATTCCCAGAAGTGCCAACCGGACGTCCCGGCGCCACCCGGCGCGCCATGTCGGGCGAAAAAATCTCCGCCGTGCGCATGAAATGCCCGGCCGACGCCGTCTTTGGCCAAAGCCACCACCATCATGATAATGAACAGCTTCTGGTCATTATCGGGGGAGAAATTCACTTCCGCGTCGATGATGATAAGTTCACCGCCCGTGCCGGCGATATGGTTTTTATCCCCGCCAATGCGGTACACGGTGCGACCGGCGTCGGGCCAGAAGGCTGCGAGTATTATGAAATATTCAGCCCCGCCCGGAACGACCAGCTTCCGGGCTGGATCGGGCCATCGATCATGACCTACGTCTAAATCAGCAAGCAGGAACGGGGCATCAAGCTCATACGCTTTCCGCTGGGCTTACAACAATGGCAGAGTAGAGGTGGATTATATAAGAGCCAGGAAAATCCCCATGAATGGGGCTGCAATGGATCTGCGGCTATCTATCATATTGATGCGGCGACCCGATATCACCAGTCCTAGAAGCTACAGCCGCAATCATAGCCCCTCTTACGTTAGTGCTTTTTCACGCCAAAAAGTGGTAGGAAGCGCTAACAACTTAGACATAAGAAGCGGAGAACAATTATGCGTATCGTGATCACGGGGGGTTCGGGTTTCATAGGCCGGCGTTTGATCTTGAAGTTGTTGGAGCGCGGTTTTCTGAAGGATGGAACAGGTTCTGAAAAACCTATTGACGCGATCACCATCTTCGATGTTGCTGAACCGCCGGTACCCATGCCCACCGATCCGCGTGTAGACATCCGTACCGGCGATATCAGTGATCCCGATACGGTCATGAGCTTGATTGGCCCTGATGTCGGCTGCGTCTATCATCTTGCAGCGATCGTCAGTTCAGGCGCAGAAGAAGATTTTGATCTCGGTGTGCAGGTTAACTTAGACGGTAGCCGCAATGTACTCGAGGCCTGCCGAGCTGCCGGAACGGTGCCAACCCTAATTCTTGCCAGTTCTGTCGCCGTCTACGGCGGTAATATGCCGGCCGTGGTCGGCGATGACTTCCACCTCACGCCCTCCACCTCCTATGGCATTCAAAAGGCTGCCAGCGAGCTGCTAGTCAACGACTACAGCCGCAAGGGTTACGTGGATGGCCGCGCCATGCGTCTACCGACCGTTGTGGTCCGGCCCGGTCGACCCAACAAGGCGGCCTCGACCTGGGCCAGTTCAATTATACGCGAACCCTTAAACGGCGAAGAAGCTATCTGTCCCGTACCGCCAGAACAGGAGATTTGGTTCCTTTCGGCACGCCGCGTCGTCGATGCCTTTATTCACGGTACCGAGCTGCCCACCACGGCCTGGGGCAACCACCGTAGCGTCGCACTGCCCGGCATGACCGTTAGCGTAGCCCAGATGGTTGCCGCACTGCGCAATGTCGCCGGAAAAGCCGTCGCGGACCGCATTCGATTCGAACCGGATAAGCGTATTCAGGGAATCATCAGCGGCTGGCCGGCACGATTCGAGCCCAAGCGCGGCCTTGGCATGGGTTTCGAGGCAGATGCCCGCTTCGAAAACATCATAGAAGCCTTTATCGAGGATGAGCGTAACGGCCAGGTTGTCGTCTAATCCGGCACCATGACCGATTCGGCCGTCATTGGTGTCGACTGGGGGCACCAGTTCGCCGCCGCCTTCCAATTTGGCTACGGCGCCGCCGCTATCCCCGCCCCGCGTGAGGCTTCTCTTAGCACTATTGCTATGACCCCGGTGATTCCGCCAGCTCATTGACATCCCAATTTAACGACGGGGCCGGTGCTACGCCAAAAGCCCGTGTCATCATAAGCAGCATAACCAGGCATGAAATAGGGCTTGCCGCCTCTGGCGTTAGTAGCACGAGCCTAATAGGGGAATTTACCCTTTCCCATCTCAACGCCCTAGCAAAGAAGAAACGGGATATTAGAATCCGTATACTAGATGCAGATTTAGTAGTAAGTGGCTTAAAGATGCTAGTGGGAAACCGGAGAATTTTGCGTTAGGGCTTCTCAAACTGCAAGATCCCCCAAGCAAGGTAGCCCTCGTCGGCAGCTGAAATCCAGGCATCCAGGCCGAGCAACATGCGGTCCACATAGTCTTGGCTCGAGAGCTGAACAATCTCGTCACAACGCTCCTGCAAAGCAACCGATACCTGGTGATAATGGTTGCGCAGTTGCGGGGTGAGATCGTCGATATTGAGCACGTCAAATCCGACATCAGAAGCGGCTTGACGGTAAAAACCGAACGAACCGAGGTTTCGTAGGTGAATACGGTCATAAACGGGCTGGAGAACCCCCGCTGGACAATCGTCAGCTTGCATGGGGTCGGTAAAAACCAGCCGACCTCGCGGCTTCAGGACACGGAAGGCCTCGGAGAACACACGCGTGCGATCACCTGAATGCAAAATAGCGTCCTGGGACCAAATAAAGTCATAAGTTTCATCTTCCTCAGGAATATCTTCGAAACTGCCGTAATTTACGTTAATCCTGTCAGCCAAGCCTTGCTCCGCCGAAAGACGGCGGTTGGTCAGATTTTGGACCTCGCTGATATTTAAGCAATCAACCGAACAACCGTGAATACGCGCGAGATAACGTGCTGCGCCGCCATAGCCGGCCCCAAGATCGAGAACCCGGTGAGAAGCTTCGATCGGACCCGCCACCTCCGCCATACGGGCAACTGTACGCCGGCCAGCCTCGGCAATATTATCAGTACCGTCATATAGGCCGATATGAATGTCTTCACCGCCCCAGATATTAGAGTAAAATTGATCCGCATCGTCGCTGTCATAATAGTGCTCAGCAACGGCACTCACCTCCTGTTGCCCACCGGCCCCACTTCCTGAAGGCATGGATTTAATCATGCTGATAGGATTTTTCGGCGACATGGATGAAGAAATCAGGATCACCTTCCTTATAGTTTTCCTTAAAATCACCATAGGTGCGAATTCGCTGAAATCCTGCTTCTTTTAATAGAGTTCGCATGTAGTTCTTGCGAATTGGAAACATGTTCAGCTTGTACACGGACCCGTCTGGGAATGAATAGCTAAACCGGGCCAGGCCGGGATCAACATGCTCAGGCTCGGCGGTAACCTTATCGCCACAATAGTAGTATTTGTGCTTGGTCGAAAACCCGTTATCGAGAATGCTATCGTAGTTGCGTTGGTCGATGATCAGCACCCCATCATGGTCCAGGGTAGCATAGAATTCCGCCAAGGCGCGGCGGCGGTCCGCTTCCTCATGCAAGTGGGTAAACGAGTTTCCGAGGCAAAGAACCGCATCGAATGTGGCGTGAACGTCCCGGTTCAGCCAACGCCAGTCTGCCTGAACGGTCTTAAGGATGAGGCGCCGTTTCCTGGCATTTTCGAATGCTTTGGCCAACATGGCAGCACTGCCATCGGCGCTAGTTACATCAAAGCCAGAGCGTATCAACTGAACCGAATGGAACCCGGTCCCTGTCGCCACGTCGAGAACGCGGTGCTTGTCGCGGGACTTTAGGAGATCTGAGAAAAACTTCCCCTCGCTTTCGGCCCGGGCGTCCCAGTCGATGAGTTCGTCCCATTTCTCAACAAAGCTCTGGACGTACTCAGCCCGATATTGGCCGGTATCACGCACCGACAGCGGGTCGTTACCATAATCTTGATTCTTTGCTACTAGGTCATGATTGGCTTCAACAGCATGCGTAGTCACTTGGACGTCTCCTAACCCATTACAGGCAAGAAATTGCCTAAAACAAAAGTGTTCAGACATTCACCAAACAGTAAGGGGTTATATATTGCATTATTTAAATAAATTATTGGCATTTCTTGCCTATTATTCAAACAATAGTTAAATTTAAGATCATATAATAAAATATTCTTATTATGTCTTTATTTATTCTAAATTTAGATTCCTATCATTTTAATTTATAAAATAGATATCCACTCTACTATATACTAATTTATAAAAATTTGTACCCTTCACATGTGATTTTTTATATGCAAGTATACGTGGTTGCATTAAATGAGCAGCATGCCTGAGAAAGTAAGGCGTCCACCTTAATTACTTCCAGATTGGGAACAATTCGTTCAGCATACGAACGCTGCCTTGCGGGCATTCTGGCAAGCGCACGCCAAGCGCCCAGTGATGTATAAACTGTCAAGCCCCCGCAGGCGGCGTCAGTGGCCTAGCGCTCAGCCCCAAACACATCGAACGCCATGGCGGCAATCTAAATGGCTTTCAAGGCTTCATCGAGCGCTTTGCCATCGATCACACCGTCCCATGAACCGCATGCCTGGAAGAATCATGAGTGCGCCTCAATAACTTCCGGATTGAGCACTGTATGCGGCGGCACGCCGTTCAGCACACGGACAACGTTTTCCGCCGCCATACGCGCTGCCGCCTTGCGGGCGTCATGGCTAGCGCCTGCCGCGTGCCCGGTGATATAAAGATTGTCGAGGCTACGAAGGGGGTCGTCAGAGGCCAGCGGCTCAGTCTCGAACACATCGAATGCCGCGGCGGCAATCTGATTGGCTTTCAAAGCTTCATAGAGCGCTTTACCGTCGACCACACCGCCACGGGACGTGTTGACTAGATAGGCGGTTGGCTTCATCAAGGCCAGTCGCGCGCCGTTGATCATGTGGCGGCTGGTGTCGTCGAGGTTGGAATGTAGGGTTACAAAATCGGCCTGTATCAGCACATCTTCCAATCCGGCGTAGGTGACGTCATGTGCAGCAGCAAAAGCATCATCACGGACAATGTCGTATGCAACGACATTCATATCAAAGGCCCTCGCGCGCTTCGCCACTTCCTTCCCGATGGTGCCCAAGCCGATGATACCTAACGTCTTGCCGGCCATGTCATCGCCCTGAACCCAGGTCCATTCACCATCACGACCCAATTGTAAATTTTCAGCCATACGCCGGGCGCATTGCAGCATCAGGGCCATAGCAAATTCTGCCACGCTTCGATGGTTGCAGCCCGGAGTGGTCGTAACAACGATACCGCGTTCGGTTGCCGCATTGACGTCGACTTCATCGTACCCAACACCAACCCGAGCAATGATCTTCAAATCTGGACAGCCATCCATAACCTTGGCCGTGTAGGGGTCAGAACTAGCGACCACCGCCACTTTATCCCGCAGCAATGCGATCATCTCATTTTCGCTACGACCGGCGCGCCAATGATTGAACTCAGGCGCGACCCCGCCATTGTTCAACACCCGTTCGGCTTCGTCGCCCGGATTTATAAACCGGGGCGTGATCAGCGCTTTCCAAGTATTGGTAATCATGACGGTAGTTTCCTTACGTTTTCCCGCCCCGTCACGATCGCCAGGGCCATTCACATCAACTTACGCCATTTCGCCGCGCGGCCGAATCGACATCAACGGCGTCCCTTGGCCCACCCGCAGCCCACGTCCTATAGTGAGGCCTAGCGCAAGGACAACGTATGCCCTCTCAGGTGGGCTGCCAATAAGGGTCAATTGAGCATGAGTGACAAAAAGGAGAAATGGCGCAGCGCGGCTTGGTTCGGCGCCACCGGCAAGGACGGCATGAACCATCGCAGCTGGATGAAAAATCAAGGCCATCCGCATGACCAGTTCGACGGTCGGCCAGTGATCGGCATCTGCAACACCTGGTCGGAACTGACACCATGCAACGGCCATTTCCGCATTATCGCCGAACGGGTGAAGCGCGGCGTCTATGAAGCTGGTGGCTTCCCGCTAGAATTTCCAGTCATGTCCCTGGGCGAAACGCTAATGCGTCCGTCGACCATGCTGTTCCGCAATCTAGTTAGCATGGATGTCGAGGAATCGATCCGTGCCAACCCGATCGACGGCGTCGTTCTTTTGGTTGGCTGCGACAAGACGACGCCTGCCTTATTGATGGGGGCGGCAAGCTGCGACTTACCGGCCCTGGCCATTTCCGGCGGGCCAATGCTTAACGGCCGCTGGCGCGGGGAAACTATTGGCTCCGGAACTCACGTGTGGAAATTCGATGAAATGATGAAGGCCGGTCAAATGACCCAGGCCCAAATGACCGATGCTGAAGCCTGCATGTCGCGATCTGTCGGGCACTGCATGACCATGGGGACCGCCTCGACAATGGCATCAATGGTCGAGGCCCTAGGCATGGGGTTACCGAGCAATGCCGCTATCCCCGCCGCTGATTCTCGACGCCTTGCACTATCGCAGGTTGCAGGTCGGCGCATTGTCGAGATGGTTAAGGAAAACCTGAAAATGTCTAAAATTCTGACCCGCCAGGCCTTTGAAAATGCCATCCGCGCCAACGGTGCCATCGGTGGGTCGACCAACGCCGTCGTCCACCTGATTGCGCTGGCCGGTCGGATGGGTGTCGAGCTTGATCTTGGAGATTGGGATCGCCTTGGCCACGACATCCCTTGCCTCGTCGATCTAATGCCGTCGGGCCAGTACTTGATGGAAGATTTCTATTATGCAGGCGGCTTGCCGGTTGTGCTAAAGGAGTTGGCCGACAACGGTCATCTGCATACAGATGCCATAACAGTTAATGGCCAGACCATTGGTGAGAACATTGCCGATGCCGAATGCTTTGACCGCAAGGTAATATTTCCGTTCGAAAACCCATTTAAAGATAAGGGCGGCGTTGCCGTACTGCGCGGCAACCTGGCTCCCGACGGCGCCATCCTCAAGCCTTCAGCAGCAACGCCGGAGCTGATGACCCATCGCGGGCGCGCCGTAGTCTTCGAGGACATCGACGATTATAAAGCGCGGATCGACGACCCCGCACTGGATATTGACGAGACTTGCGTCATGGTGCTGAAGAACTGCGGACCGAAGGGCTATCCCGGATTTCCCGAACTTGGAAATATGACCCTGCCACAGAAGCTCATTCTAAGAGGCATTACCGATATGGTGCGCGTATCTGACGCACGTATGAGTGGCACGGCCTACGGCACCGTCGTATTGCATACGGCGCCAGAAGCCGCCGCTGGTGGGCCGCTTGCCCTGGTCGAGAACGGCGATATGATCGCTCTCGACGTACCCAACCGGAAGTTGTCACTGGAAGTCAATGACACCGAACTGGCAAGGCGCAGAAAGGCCTGGACTGCACCCGAGGAAGCCTACGGACGCGGGTACGTCAATCTGTACCATCGCACCGTCATGCAGGCCGACAAGGGCGCCGATCTCGACTTTTTGGTCGGCAAGAGCGGGGCGCCAGTACCGCGCGAAAGCCATTAAGGAACGGTAATGACAAACCATCTCAACGCCGAACAGATCGCCGCCTACCAGCGCGACGGCTTCGTGTGTCCCATACCGGCACTAAGCCCTAAAGAAGCTCAAAGCCTATGCTGCAAGCTCGAGGCGTTTGAAATGAAATTCGGGGAACCGGCCGGCACCATCATCCGCAAAAAGGGATTCCTGAAGATGATGGCTGTCTACGAGGTAGTGGCAAATACAGCCATCCTCGATGCCGTTGAATCTGTTCTCGGGCCAAATATCCTTTGCTGGTCCACCAGCCTTTTCGTCAAGGATCCAGGGGACCCTGCGTTCGTCGCCTGGCACCAGGATTCGTTCTACTGGGGCCTAGAGCCCGACGACGTCTGCTCCGCCTGGATTGCCCTGGCGCCGAGCACGCAGGAGAACGGCGCCATGCAGGTGATCCCGGGAACCCACAAAGCGCCACAGTTCAACCACAAGGCGTCCGCCCCCGGAAGCGCCAACATGCTGTTCACCCACGAAGAGATCGCCGTCGACATCGACCCCAGCCAGTCGGTCGATCTGCTGCTCCACCAGGGTGATATGTCGCTGCACCACGTCAAGCTAGTGCATGGATCGCTCCCCAACCGGTCAAACAGCCGCCGTTACGGTCTCGCCATCCGTTATGTTGCCCCACATGTCCGCCAGGATGACGGCCGCGCCACGGCACTTCTGGTGCGCGGCGAGGACACTTACGGATACTTCAGTCCCGATCCCATTCCGAAATGCGACATGGACGCGGACGTCATAGCCTTCCTATCACAGTCCTATGCCCCCCGGCCGCTCACCGCGACACGCCCGGGGGACTTGAAAGTACGCCAACGCAGCACGCCCTGAGCAGCCATCACGCATTAATCGTCATACCGCCATCGACCATCAACATGTGGCCATTGACATAAGCGGCTGCATCGGAGGATAGGAAGACGGCAGCACCGGCAATTTCATCGGGTTCCGCCCAACGGCCTAGCGGTGTACGCATCTCGACCCAATCTGTGAAGTCCTTATCGGCCAGTAAGGGGATGTTTAATTCAGTCTTGAAGAAGCCTGGACCGATGCCATTGACGGTTACCCCATCGCGGCCAAACTCGGCGCCTAAGGATTTGGTCAGTCCCAGAACCCCGTGTTTGGTAGCGGTATAGGCGGGGATTGTTGGGCGGCCCATCTTGCTGAGAACGGAGCCAGTGAAAATGATACGGCCCCACTTGCATTTCACCATTTCCCGCGCCGCGTCGCGAGCAATCGTGAAGCAAGCCGTGAGATTCAGATCGACAATCTGGCGCCATTCATCGGTGGTGACCTCCAATGTCGGCTTGCGGATGTTCATTCCGGCGTTAGCTATAAGGATATCGAGATGGCCATGCCCCGAGACGATAGCCTCGATTGCCGCCCGGCCGCCAACTTCATCCGTAGCATCGAACGGCGCGATATCCGCGTGCAACCCCGCATTCCGTAACGTCCTGGCTTTTGCCTCAAGCCCCACGGCATCTCGGCCGTTAAGAAAAACGTGGGCGCCAGCTTGAGCCAATCCCTTGGCCATGGCGAAACCAAGACCACGGGATGAGCCCGTTACAAGGGCGGTACGCCCAGTGAGAGAAAACATCTCCTCCATGATTTTCTTTTACTTCCTCCCGCCGCGTCGTTTCCTAGTGGAGACATAAGCCCTATGACATAAACGACCGTTACGAGGCAACGGCAAGCCCCAAAATTCAACGATGAGAGATAGACTGGCGGGCCAACAACCTCCTACTGCTCAAGACATGAGACCTCTCAGAAAGCCTAAAGAAACCACCCACCTGACCATATACCTGATCAGCGATGATACGTTGTTCACTTCCGGGCAGGTGTTCATCATTGGCGAAAGTATTTTTTATCTGAGAGATCAGGTGTCGAGGTTGAGGACTTGCCCTTTGGCGGTCGCCACATCCGCAACGTCATGGGTGACGAGAACCGCCGGCAACCCAGCAACCCGCAGGCGGTCAAAAACTAAGGCGCGAATCTCGCCACGCAAATGGGCATCTAGCTTGGAGAACGGCTCATCTAGCAACACCGCATGGGG
>CAUZNJ010000037.1:0-12135 GCA_963580965.1 Alphaproteobacteria bacterium
GTCGCGCCAACCTATGCCAAGCACCGCAGTAATCTTGCCAAGAAGATTGGTTTGGGAACTAAGCCTCGCGAGCGCCAGAATAAGGAAGGTTGAGGGGATGAGTGTCTCCTTGATATAGTTTTAGGGCCTTGCGAAAGGCTACTGGTCTTGAAGCCTAAGACATGGAGCCATCTTATGCGCCTGCCGTCACGCATAGAAGCATCGTGCATCGACAATGGTATGAAGATGACGGAACAGCGCCGGCTCATAGCGCGTGTTATGTCAGAATCTTCGGACCATCCCGATGTCGAGCAGGTATATCAGCGCGCGTGTGAGTTAGACCCGCGAATTAGCATAGCGACGGTCTATCGCACTGTTCGTCTCTTCGAAGAATCCAATATCATTGAGCGGCATGATTTCGGTGACGGCCGAGCACGTTATGAGGAGCTCACGGATGATCACCACGATCACCTGATTGATCTGCAGTCGGGGAGGGTCATAGAGTTCCAGAATGAAGAAATCGAACGCCTGCAGGAACGGATTGCACACGAGCATGGTTTCGAACTAATAGGCCATAAGCTGGAACTTTACGGCGTTCCCGTCGGTAGCCGCCGACCCAAGACGGGTAATTGAAGATCCGATCAAATATTAGTTGCGCGTGGTGTGCAAGTAGAGGGCGGTAAAAAACTTCGCTGGCTGAAGGTCTGCGTGGTGATGATGTGCCGAAATTCGATCAGTGATGCAGCCCTTAACTTTGGGGTGCTTAGCCGACGGTTAGCGGAATTTGGCGACATACTGACGAGGCGCGGGTGTAGTTCGCTGAAATAGACCCCAAATGCGGTGGTCTTTCCAACCTGCGTCAGCCCGCTAACGGTCCGCTCGAAATTCCGGACCGGCAATTTGCTGCTGACGCCCTTGCTGCCCGTTCGGCGGTTGGTGCACCTTAGATTAAGAGATGGACTCTTTCAGGCGCGCTGTTATCCATGCGAAAAGGGGGCGAGATTTATGGACAAGGAACGGCCATGACGGATAGTCTCCAGGTTGCTGTTGTTGTTGGGGCTGCGCGCGGTATAGGCCGCGCCGCGGCCGAACGCCTTGCTGCTCGGGGCATCGTCATCGCTGCCATCGACCGGCTTACGGACACCCTTGCTAATACAGCGGCGAATTTTGCGGAGAACGGTTGGCATTTGGACGTCCATGCCGCCGACGTTACCGAACGTGACGCGGTCAACGGGGCAATTGAAAAAATCATTGCGGCGCATGGCAGGATCGACATTTTGGTTAATTGTGCCGGGATTACCGGCGTAACCGGGATTAAAGCTCATCAGGTCGATCCCGATGATTTTGATGTTGTCTATCAGATTAATCTAAAGGCGGCCCTCTTGCTCAGCCAGGCCGTCCTGCCGTCCATGTTGGAGCGGAATTATGGCCGCATTCTTCATGTTTCCTCTATCGCTGGTAAAGACGGCAATGCCGGTATGTTGGCTTATTCGGCGACCAAGGCGGGATTGATTGGCTTGGTCAAAAGCGCTGCCAAAGATTATGCAGAATCGGGGATAACCATTAACGCGCTTGCCCCGGCTGTCATTCAAACCGATTTGGTTGCCGCCATGCCGGATCATCAGGTTCGTTATATGATCGATAAAATCCCCATGAAACGGACTGGCACTCTGGCGGAAGCAGCGGCGATGATCGACTGGATTGTTTCTCCTGAATGCAGTTTTACGACGGGCTTCACCTTTGACTTGTCTGGCGGTCGAGCCGTCTTCTAAATATTGATCATTTGGTTATGTCGGAAAGCGGGATTTAAGATTGGCCACCTGTTCCGGCGTCAGAAATTTGGTCTTCTGGCCCCGTAGCATGAGAAATAGCTTCGCCGTTTCTTCAAGCTCCTCAATGGCATCTGCCGCCGCGTATAAACTGCCGCCGGCGACAACCGGCCCGTGGTTGGCCAGCAGAATCGCGTGGTGCCTGGGCGCCGCTTTGGCGATGGCATCGGCTAGTTTTATATCACCCGGAGGATAATAAGGGATCAGCGCCAGTTTGCCGATCCGCATGGCGTAGTATGCGGTTATCGGCGGTAGGGGGTTCTGCGGGTCGATTTCAGCGAGACAGGAGACTGCTACTGAATGGGTGGAATGCAGGTGGATCACAGCGCCAGTCTTCGTCCGTTCACGATACATGGCGATATGCAGAAAGGCTTCCTTGGTCGGCTTGTCTCCACAAACATGATTGCCATCATTATCCAACTTGGACAGGCGCGCGGGGTCGAGATTTCCGATACGCGAGCCCGTCGGCGTCATCAACCAGCCGTTATCGATGCGAGTGCTAATATTGCCGGAACTACCAAAGGTCAGTCCCCGGTCGAATATGGACTTGCCAACAGCACATATCTCCTCGCGTAGGGTACTCTCATTGCTCATGCTCGGGTTCCTTACTGTTCGAGCTGGTCTAATGCCTTAAGAAAGAAGTTCGGTGTTCCAAAATTTCCCGACTTTAAGGCCAGGTGAAGCCGCGGCTCATCTATGCTCATGGTCCACGGGACGCCAGGATCTATTTCCGCACCAATCTGCAACCGCTTGATGCCAAGGGCTTGTATAACTGCGCCCGACGTCTCTCCGCCGGCGATGACCAACCGTCCGACGCCTGCCGCGACAAGCCCCCGGGCCACATCCGCCATTACGTGCTCGATAGCCTCCCCTGCTTTGGCGAGGCCGAGTTTCTGTTGGGCGTCATGCACGGCGTCGGGGCTGGCTGTGGCGTAGATCAGAATCGGTCCGTCCTTCATCCGCTGGCGTGCCCAGTCCAGCGTCCGTGCGGTGACATATTCTCTGTCGCTCGCCGCCTCGATCGGATCGATTTTCAGGGCTGGACGCCGCTCGCTCATATGGGCAACCTGGGCACTTGTCGCTTGTGAACAGCTTCCGGCGAGAACTGCGGCCATGCCATGAGCGGCTGGAAGGGCTGTATAGGGCGGTTCTGGCCGTAGTATGCCGGCGCGAAAAAAATTGTCTGGCAGTCCGAGGGCAATGCCAGACCCACCAGTCACCAGCGGCATATCGGCAACCGCCTCGCCGATAATCATTAGGTGGCGGTCGGTAATGGCATCGACAATTGCTTGACGGATACCTCGGGCCCGTAGATTGGCAAACGCCGTCCGAATGGCGTTGGGGCCAGCATCGACCGTAGGGAAGGGCACGAGACCGATATCCTTCTGGCTTTGACGGCTCAAAATCGAAACAAGGTTGGAATCCGTCATCGGCGTCAGCGGGTGATCCCGCATGGAAGAGTCCGATAACAGTACGTCACCAGCGAATAAATGGCCGTTGTAAATGGTGCGACCAGCCGTTGGGAAAGCTGGGCAGGCGACCGTAAAATTGCTGCCCAGTGCACCAAGCAGGGCTTCGGAAACAGGCCCGATATTGCCCTTGTCGGTGGAATCAAAAGTTGAGCAATATTTGAACAGAATCTGTCGCGCGCCACCTTTGCGCAGCAGCTCCAGAGCTTCTAGGGATAGGCGAACCGCATCTGCTGTGACAGTTGTCCGCGATTTTAGGGCGATTACCACGGCCGATACGCCGCCCAAGTCTATCAGGCCGTCGCTTGGTAGGCCGATCGTCAGCGTCGTTTTCATGCCCTGTTTTACTAGGGTGTTGGCAAGGTCCGTAGCGCCCGTCAGATCGTCGGCAATGCATCCCAGGATTAATGGCACTATTTTTCCTCGTTATCGTTCGCTACTCACATCGAAAGAGTTCGTTAACTTTATACAGAAGCAAGCTGACGAAGCTACTTTTCCCCGGAATTAGAAGACAGGCGCCACTGCAAAATGACTGATGGGCCACCGCGTCCGGCACCATCAGAAGGATTTTTTTAATGTAATAATTTTTAAGCTGTCCTCCCATTTGCGGCAAGGTCCTTACCTTTCCTTTTTGGATTCCGTATGGTGAAACCCGGCACCTTGACAGGGGAAGGCGGAATGCTAACCTCGAGAAAGGATTGATATTCGTCGTAGCTTGGAACAGACCTCATGAACTCTATGTCGCCCCGCCACCGCGTTGGCGATAGATAGGCGCAGACCGGCCTTGACGAAAAAACTCCACATCAAGACCTATGGTTGTCAGATGAATGTCTACGATTCGGCCCGTATGGCGGATGTCCTGGCGCCTATTGGGTATTCTACAGTCGATGACCCTAGTGGGGCCGACATGGTAATCCTCAACACTTGCCATATCCGCGAAAAGGCAGCCGAGAAAGTCTTTTCCGACCTTGGCCGGCTGCGTCGCATAAAAGATAGGCGACGCGAGGAAGGCAGTGACATGATTATCGCCGTTGCCGGCTGTGTCGCCCAGGCGGAAGGCGTGGAAATTCGCCGACGCGCACCGTACGTTGATATTGTGCTCGGCCCGCAGACCTACCACCGTCTTCCGGAAATGGTGGCCCGCGTCAGCCGGGCCGGCGGTGTTATTTTAGATACGGATTTCCCGCAGGAATCCAAATTCGATTATCTGCCGGCGCCAAACCGGGTAGAAGGATTTTCCGCGTTTCTGACCGTACAGGAAGGCTGCGACAAATTTTGTACCTTCTGTGTCGTGCCGTACACGCGCGGCGGTGAATTCTCACGTCCTGGGGCCGAGGTTCTCGCCGAAGCCCGGCATCTTGCGGTTGCGGGCGCCCGCGAAATCACGCTCCTTGGCCAAAACGTCAACAACTATCATGGTGCGGGGCATGCTGGTGACGAATGGCCGCTCGGCCGCCTGGTGGCTGAAATTGCTGAGATCGATGGTATAGAGCGTATTCGTTACACCACCTCGTATCCTGCCGATGTTGATGATACGCTGATTGCCGCTCACCGTGATGTGCCAAAATTGATGCCGTTTCTTCATCTGCCGGTTCAGGCTGGTTCGGATCGGGTGCTTGCGGCCATGAATCGACGCCATAACGTCGATGACTATCGTTGCCTCGTTGAACGCCTGCGTGCCGCGCGGCCGGATCTGGCGCTGTCCACGGACTTGATTGTAGGCTTTCCTGGCGAGACCGATGAGGATTTTGAGGCGACGCTTGCGCTTGTTGCAGAAGTGCAGTTTGTTCAGGCTTATTCGTTTAAATATAGCCCACGACCGGGAACGCCGGCGGCGGCCATGCCCAATCAAGTAGCCGATGGCATAAAGGTCGAGCGTCTGGCGCGGCTTCAGACATTGCTCAATAATCTGCAACAGGCCTTCAACGAAAGTTGCATTGGCCGGTTAATGCCAGTCCTTCTCGACAGACCCGGTCGCGCGCCGGGGCAGCTTGTTGGTCGCAGTCCCTATATGCAGCCGGTGCACGTTTCCGCGGCCGCCGACTTGCTCGGCCAGATCGTTGATCTTCGGATCGAAAATGCCCGCCCTAATAGCCTAGAGGGCGCTTCTCTCTTGGCGCCTGTCATCCCCGTTGCGGCCGTTCAAGGGATCCAAGCTTGAAGACGGATACAGGATTATATTCACCAACCCTAGAAATGCCCCGCCGGCTGGAGCTTGAGTTTGATAACAATGCGCTTCTGCCTGACCTATTTGGGCCGCATCATGAGAATCTTGCGCGCGTCGAACAGGCGCTGGATGTAACCATCAATGCCCGCGGCAACCACCTAACCATTAGCGGTGAGCCCCAGGCCGTATCGGTGGCGCGCCGGGTTCTCGATGAACTCTATATACGGCTCAAGCGTGGCCAGCCCGTCGGGCCAGAGGAAGTCGATGCGGATCTGCGCATGATTCCGCATGACGGGCTAATCTTGGATGCAGCCCGGCAGGTTATCCAAACCCATAAACGCCATATCACGCCACGAACTCCGACCCAGGCCAAATACATCCAGGCCGTCGAAGATAATGTTCTCGTCATGGGCCTCGGTCCAGCCGGGACGGGCAAGACCTACCTGGCCGTCGCCAAGGCAGTTGAACAGCTGGTTCGTGGCGAGGTCGACCGGATCATCTTATCTCGACCGGCCGTCGAGGCGGGAGAGCAGCTCGGCTTCCTGCCTGGCACCATGCAGGAAAAGGTGGATCCATACCTTCGCCCTCTTTACGATGCGCTCTTCGACATGCTGCCCGCCAATCAGGTCACCCGACGGCTGGAAAACGGTGAGATCGAGATTGCTCCGCTAGCGTTCATGCGCGGCCGTACCCTCGCTAATGCCTTTGTCATCCTTGACGAGGCTCAAAATACGACGGCTGTGCAGATGAAGATGTTTCTGACTCGCCTTGGAGAGAACGCCCGCATGGTCGTTACGGGCGACCTCAGCCAAGTTGATTTGCCGCGCGGAACCCGCTCCGGCCTTCGCGACGCACTGGATGTCCTGAGCGATGTCGAAGGTGTAGGTATCGTAACTTTTACAGAACGTGACGTTGTGCGTCACCCGCTCGTGCGGAGAATTGTCTGCGCTTATGATGCCGCTGAGAGCCGGCGGCGGCAGTCAGCGCCCTATGAAAGGGAAGACGGTGACGAGCTTCTAGACGATGACAGAGACTAATACCGTATGGGTTATCGTCGAGAATCCAGCCTGGGAGGAAGCAGTGCCCCGCGCGATCGGACTTTGCCGCCAGGCGGCTTTGGGCGCACTTGCCGCTTCGGACAACGCTACCGATAATGGAGTGTGGGAGGCGGTCATACTCCTTGCTGATGACGCGACCTTGCGGGCCCTTAACATGCGTTTTCGCGGCGAGGATAAGATAACAAATGTCCTGTCTTTCCCAAACGTAAACGACGGCCTGCTACCGAAAGGAACCGCGGAGCCGCTAGGAGATATGGCAATCGCTTTTGAAATAGCTTGCCGCGAGGCTGCGGTGGAGGGGAAGTCGCTAGCCGACCACTTATCGCATTTGGTAGTGCATGGTATGCTTCACCTGCTTGGCTACGATCATCAGTGTGATGAGGACGCGGAGCGCATGGAGAGCTTGGAGGCTGAAATATTAGCGTTATTGGGGGTAGAATCGCCCTATGCTGACGGATGGCAATGAACGACGACGATAGAATGCGCCCCACCGGAAACGGAGACGTGTCGCCTCAGGGATCAATTTGGGGAGTCGTGCGCACTTGGTTTCGCTCAGTCTCGCGTCTGCGCAATGGCGAAAACTCGGTCCGCGAGGCGCTAGAGGAGCTTATCGAGGAAGGTGACGACCAGGAACTTCCCTTCGAAGGGGACGAACGGCAGCTTCTTTTCAATATCCTCGGGCTACGCGACCGCACCGTTCACGACGTGATGGTGCCACGCGTTGATATCGAAGCGGTGGAGGCATCATCCAACCTTGCCCAAACCCTTGATATTATGACCGGGGGCGGCCACTCGCGCTTACCGATATACCGTGGGACCCTGGACGATGTCATTGGCATGGTCCACATCAAGGATGTTGTGGCTTGGCGGGGGTCCGATGAACAATTCTCGTTGGCGCGAGTTCTCCGCAAGCTGTTATTCGTCTCGCCATCGATGCGGGTGCTGGAATTGCTACTGGAGATGCGGATCAAGCGTTCTCATATGGCGCTGGTGGTCGATGAATTCGGCGGCATTGATGGTCTTGTGAGCATCGAGGACCTGGTCGAGGAAATCGTTGGTGAAATTGAAGATGAGCACGACCGCAGCGAAGGCCCTTCTTTGGTGCGACGAAGTGACGGCGCTCTTGATGCCGCCGCCCGTGCAACGATCAATGAACTCGAGGCGATTGCCGGACCTGTTGTTAGCGAGGAGGAGCGCGAGGACATTGATACCTTGGGCGGCCTGGTATTTTCTATCACCGGCAGAGTTCCTATTCGTGGAGAACTTGTCCGTCACAGTTCTGGTCTCGAGTTCGAGGTTATCGATGCCGACCTCCGGCGGGTAAAGCGGTTACGCATCCGCAATCTCCCGGCGCCGGAAGAATCCTGACCTCACCGGGGCAATTGCTGGCAGTTGGAACGGCTTGGGGCCGCATTCAGCAATGTATCTCAGGCCTGTCCGGCTGGCGCCGCAATGCGGTGGCTCTGCTTCTTGGGGCCGCTGCGGCAGCGGCCATGCCGCCATTATTCTTGATTTTTCTTTTGCTGCCGGCGTTCACAGGGTTAGCGTGGATGGTGGATGGCGCCCGGAATGGGCGTGCGGCGGCTTGGGTTGGTTGGTGGTTTGGAGCTGGCCATTTCGCAGCAGGAACCTGCTGGATTGCGTCTGCTTTCCTTGTTGATGCTTCAACTTTTGGCTGGATGATTCCGATCGCCATCGGCGGGCTATCGGCGCTGCTCGCCTGCTTTTTTGCGGCGGCTACCGGCCTTTGCCGAATGGTCGGCGGCCATGGGCCGGGAAGGTCATTGGTTCTTGCGGCGTGCTGGGCGACTTTGGAGTGGGTGCGGTCTTGGATATTTACGGGCTTTCCTTGGAATTTGACCGCTACCGTCTGGACGGGCTGGGATGAAACAATCCAGGCAGTATCGCTACTCGGCCCCTATGGGCTTGGACTGTTGACTGTATGGGCGGCTTCGGCGCCTGCTTATTTGAGTGATGGCAAACGAGGAAAGCTCATGTTGTCGATAGCCATCGTTCTTATGGGAGCTATACCGGCCGGGGGCGCAATTCGCCTGGTATTGGCAGAAGTCGCTCCGAACGATGGCATTCGGTTGCGTCTGGTGCAGCCTAATATTTCTCAGCAGCTCAAGTGGCGCGATGATCTTCGCGCTAACCACGTAGCTCGGCAGGTAGAAATGAGTAGGATGCTTAACCGCCAAGAGGAGGCGCCCGATGTTGTTATCTGGGCAGAGACGGCGGTTCCTTATTTCTTGGCAGCTGACTCTATCCGCTTGCGGGCCGTTACTGCCGCTGTGCCGGTTGGCGGCCTGTTGATAACCGGCGCGCCGCGATACTTGTTCGCCGATGACGGTGGCCTTTCGGCATGGAACAGCTTGTATGCCTTAAACCAAGGCGGCCATATCATGGCAACCTATGACAAATTTCATCTTGTGCCATTTGGTGAGTATGTACCCTTTCGCGATATTGTCGGAGGGCTCAAGCTGACTGAGGGCCGTATTGACTTCTCTCCTGGGGCCGGCCCAAGAACATTGCACCTGCCGGGGCTACCGCCGGTCAGTCCCCTTATTTGCTATGAGGTAATATTCCCAGCGGCTGTCGTTGATGTAAAGGATAGACCAGCTTGGATCCTGAACATCACCAACGACGGTTGGTTTGGGATATCCTCCGGGCCGTACCAGCATCTTGCAGCTGCCCGTCTGCGTGCAGTTGAAGAAGGGTTGCCCGTCGTCCGTGTAGCTAATACCGGAATCAGTGCAGTCGTTGACGCCCATGGACGGGTTATTGCGCATCTTGACCTTGGGACAGCTGGAGTTATTGATGCGGTTTTGCCACGAGCGCTTGCCACCCTCCCCCTGTTTGCTCGATTTGGCAACAAAGTGACATTTTTAATCATAATTTTCTTTTTGGTCGTAGGAATTACGTTGGCTCGGCGCCATCCGGAACGGATAGCTCGCAGTAATTCCTGTGCGCATGCTGGTTAAAACTTGCCGCCGGGCCATATGTTGACGTTGTGTCGGGGCGGAGCATCGTCCATGCAACCATGGGTACCGCCACAAAACCAAACCATACTTGTGAGTTAAAATGCCTACGCCCTTGCTAGGCTGGGTAAAATGCACGTTCATGTTTTTGGCTCGGGCGTCGCGCCGCCGGGCAGTGATTATGGGATAGGTTGGAGTAGAATTGGTATGCGGCTGGCGTTCTGCTGCCACACGGGCGGCATCTATTGGCAAGCGTTGGGTTTTAGGATTTTTTCGGTCATAACTAGGCATAACTCCAAGGTTAATCAGAGAATAAATGTTGCAACTTGAGGTGCTGGCTGTTCGAGTTAAGTTAAGGTTCTGGATGTCCCGGGGAAATTTCCTTTGATGATATGCTCAATGATTTCAGAGATTGGGTCCGCCAGCCTGCTGGCGGCTTTATAGAATATTCTTAGGCTATTTTTAAGTCTGACCTGCTAACCAAGCGGGAAAACTTAGTCTTGGATCTCGCCTATTATCCGTCCGTATGTTCGCGAGTGATCGTTCGAATTCGTTAAGTCTACCGTCAATGAGTGCGCCGCTGATTGACTACGCAGGCCCTCTTTTCACTGGGGCCAACCTTGACGCTGTCTTGAAATCTTGTCAGAACGGCAGCCGCTCGAGGAATTATTTGCTCTAGCAGTTGAACCGTGGATGGCATTGGGCAGCCTACCACAATGAGATATTAGCTCCGCGAAGGGGTTGTTGCCAGTCTCTGTGCCTCGTCGCGGAACGGCCTATATTTCAACTGAGCCATTAATGGTTGCAAAAAAAAGGGGGACTGGGCCTATGTCACGGTCTGATTATCTATTCACCAGCGAATCAGTATCCGAAGGTCATCCAGATAAAGTGAGTGACCGGATTTCGGACGCTGTTGTTGATACGTATCTCATGGCCGAGCCCCAGGCGCGGGTTGCTTGCGAAACCCTTTGCACGACCAACCGTATCGTTCTCGCCGGGGAAGTCCGAGGTCCAGAACATATAACGTCTCAGCATCTCGAGGACGTAGTGCGCGGCGCGGTAAAAGACATCGGCTACGAACAGGCAGGGTTTCATTGGCAGAAGGCTGCGGTTGAGATTCACTTGCATGCCCAGTCAGTGGATATTGCCCAGGGAGTCGATGCAGCTGGTAACAAGGACGAAGGCGCTGGAGACCAAGGGCTCATGTTTGGTTTCGCTTGCGACGAAACAGATGTGTTAATGCCGGCTCCCATCCATTTCTCGCATAGAATATTGAGATCCCTAGCTGAGGCCCGTCATTCTGGCGCTGAACCTGGGCTGGGGCCGGATTCAAAGAGCCAGGTCACGTTGCGTTACGAAAATGGAAAGCCTGTTGCCGCGACAAGTATTGTCGTGTCAACGCAGCATGATGAAAAGCTAAGTCAGGAAGAAGTGCGAGAGATCGTCCGCCCACATGTTGTCGATGTCCTTCCTGCGGGTTGGATGTGTCCGGAAGACACGTTTTATGTAAATCCCACGGGGCGCTTTGTCATCGGCGGTCCAGACGGCGATGCTGGCCTGACGGGGCGTAAGATCATTGTCGATACCTACGGCGGCGCAGCTCCCCACGGAGGTGGCGCATTTTCCGGAAAGGACCCGACTAAGGTTGACCGATCCGCAGCTTACGTTACGCGGTACCTTGCAAAAAACGTGGTGGCTGCGGGGCTTGCAACAAAATGCCAGATTCAGGTGGCATATGCCATTGGCGTCTCCATGCCGGTATCTGTCTATGTAGACACCCTCGGCACCGGCGAGGTCGATGAAGATCGGCTTTCATTGATATTGCAGGACATGGTCAACCTCTCGCCACGTGGAATTCGCGAACATCTAGCCCTAAATCGGCCGATCTATGCCCGTACGGCGGCCTATGGCCACTTCGGCCGAGAACCCGATGCCGACGGTGGATTTTCTTGGGAAAAAACCGACCTCGTCCCTGGGCTGAAATCAGCCTTCGGCGCCAACTGAGCAACCGGTGCCTCATGATGGCCTGGCCTCCTGGCGGCTAAGGACTTATGGGCGGCGCCATGGCCATCGCCTGCGCGAAACCCGTAGCCAGCTGATCGAATGGCTTTTGCCCCGGCTGAGAATTTGGGCAGCTGGCGAGGATCAGTCAGGCCCGCGGATCGCCGATCCGCATACCTTGTTTGACGGTCCTATCCGGGATATTTGGTTAGAAATTGGGTTTGGTGGGGGAGAACATCTTGCCGGGGTGGCGGCGGCTAACCGGGATATTGGGCTGATTGGCTGTGAGCCTTTTATCAACGGCGTCGCCAGCCTGTTACGCCATGTTTCGGATGCTGAACTCACCAACGTGCGGGTGCATGACGGCGATGCCAGAACGGTCATAGACGCGTTGCCTGACGCGTCGATCGGGCGCGTTTATCTGCTGTTCCCCGATCCATGGCCAAAAAACCGCCACCACAAGCGTCGTATCGTATCGCTGCCGTTCCTCGATACGTTAGCTCGGATCATGAACGATGGCGCCGAGGTCTTCTTTGCTAGCGATCATCACGAGTATGCGGCCTGGACCCTTGAACGCCTGATTGCTCATCCAACATTCATATGGCCGGCTTATTCGCGTCGCGACTGGCTACGTCCTGCCGGTTGGATCGAAAC
>CAUZNJ010000038.1:0-12084 GCA_963580965.1 Alphaproteobacteria bacterium
CAAGATTATGGGATGCCCAGATATCCCACACAAGAAGCCTCCAGAACTCTGCGATTAACGGAATCGAGATCTTATGTGTATCAAATGACGGATTCTAGCACTGGTTGCCGACGACCAAGAGCGCGGCTAAAAGAAGTCCATGGCTAATGCTCAAGAAACTCTCTTCGACCTAGCTACGACGACCCGCATGGAACTGGCCAATGAAGCCGCGACCAATCAGCTCGCAGCACAGATCGCCAGCGTCGCAAGCCTCGGCGATGTCTATGCCATTTCAGGTGGACTCGGGGCCGGCAAGACCGCCTTTGCCCGTGCCTTCATCCGTGCCTTGGGCAGCGACGAGGAGGAAGTGCCGAGCCCAACCTTTACCTTGGTTCAGACCTATGACCTGCCAACTGCTAGTGTCTGGCACCTGGACCTCTATCGCTTGTCGACACCAGACGAAGTCTGGGAACTTGGTATCGAAGAAGCTTTTGTCGAGGCGGTGACATTGATCGAATGGCCAGAGCGCATGGGTTCCCTGCTGCCGGCAAACCGGCTGGATATTTTTCTCGAGGCCGGTGTCACGGTGGACTCGCGATGGGTGACGCTAAAAGGCCATGGCCGCATGGCTGGAAGGCCTAAGCAGGCCGGTATTGGTTGATATTGCCCGCCCCGCCCTGATCGACGCCTTCCTGGATGATGCGGGCTGGGGCAAGGCACGGCGACAACCCCTACCCGGCGATGCCTCTTTCCGCAACTATACGGTCCTGGACGATGGCTGGCGGCGCGCCATGCTGATGGACGCGCCGCCGGACAAGGAAGACGTCCGCCCCTATCTTTCGATGGCCTATCACTTGCGGACCCTTGGCTACAGCGCGCCCAACATCTTTGCCGCAAACGCTAACTCCGGATTATTGGTCATCGAACATCTGGGCGATGACACTTACACCCGGCTGCTCGACCACGGCCATCGCGCCGAACCACTTTACACCCTCGCTGTCGATGTCTTGATTGACCTGCACCGTCGCCCTTCCTCCAAGACTTTGCCGTTGGGACTGAGACCATACGACAAAGCGACCCTGCTACGCGAAGCCCTAATTTTCGTCGAATGGTATGTGCCGGAAATATCAGGCAGGCCAATCACCGAAGCGGCACACGATACCTATATCGCCGCCTGGCAGGCAGCGTTAGCTCCCATTTTTTTAGCACCAAAAACCCTGGTCCTGCGCGACTATCACGTCGACAACCTCCTGCGCATACCGGGACGTAACGGCATGGCCGCCTGTGGCCTATTAGATTTCCAGGATGCGCTCAGCGGCCCAGCCGCCTATGATCTTATGTCCCTGCTTGAGGATGCGCGGCGCGATGTCTCAGCCCCCCTGGCAACGGCCATGCTGGCCCACTACCGGGGCGCCTTTCCCGAAATTGACTGGGCCGCATTCATGGTCATCTATAGAATTCTCGCGGCTCAGCGGCATATGAAGGTCATCGGCATCTTTACCCGCCTCGCCCGCCGTGACGGCAAGCAGCATTATCTCGATCACCTGCCGCGACTTTGGCGCTTGCTGCGCCATTCGCTGAATGATCAAGCCCTGTCAACCGTCAAGCTATGGCTGGATACTCACGTACCGCCAAGCCAACGCGGCGTTTTACGAAGTATGCACGCATGAGAACCCACGCATGACCAGCAACGTACCCTACCCACACATGCAACGCCCCCCAACTGGATTTCGGCCGCAGCGCGCGATGATTCTAGCAGCAGGCCTGGGCACCCGCATGCGCCCCCTGACCGACGATAGACCGAAGCCGATGATCAACGTCAACGGTCAGCCGTTGATCGAGCACACGCTCGACCGGTTTACCGATTTTGGAATCGAACTGGCCGTCATCAACTTGCACTATCGCGGCAAGATGATCGAATCCCACCTCAAAGAACGGACAGGCCCGCCGCTCCACTTTACCCATGAAGAGACCCTACTCGATACCGGCGGCGGCATCGTTCAAGCCTTACCACATTTAGGGAACGACACCTTCATCGTTGCCAACGGCGATGCCCTATGGCTGAACGGTCCGCAGTCTGCCCTCGGCCGGATGGCAGCGGTTTGGGATGATAGCGCTATGGACGGACTGCTGCTCCTGCACTCGACGGTCGAAGCCTTCGGTTACGATGGCCTCGGTGATTTCACCGTCGATCCATCCGGCCTACTTGCGCGCCGCCCCGAAGTAGAAGTATCGCCGTATCTCTTTGCCGGCCTCCAGTTCCTTCACCCTCGCCTGTTTGCTAGCGCCCCAGCGGGCGCCTTCTCCATCAATAAATTGTGGAACAAGGCCATCAAGGCGGGACGTTTGTACGGCATGGTTCACGACGGCGAATGGTTCCACATCGGCACGCCTGAGGGTCTGCATGACGCTGAAAATTTTCTAAACACCACCTACCCAAAAAGCCGACGGCGATGACTAACAAGCCGGTAAGCGAAGCTGTTTCCCCCTACCCTCCGGCGGTCTTCACGATCACGCCGACACAACCCTTCGTTGATGCCTTAGCAATGGGCATTTTGGCTGGCGCCAACGCCGACCCGCTGACACTTGCCAAGCATACAGTACTCCTCCCCACCCGCCGGGCCGTCCGGGCGCTGCGCGAAGCATTTTTACGCCAAGCTAACGGCCAACCGACGCTGCTGCCCCGCATGATCCCACTTGGCGATATCGACGAGGACGAACTCGCCCTATCGGCCGGCGAGGAGGGACTCGGCCTCGACAGCATTGACCTACCACCGGCTATTTCTAGCATGCGCCGCCAGTTTCTCTTGGCTCGCCTAATCATGGCCAAAGACAATAATGCACGGCCCGACCAGGCGGTGCGGCTGGCTGCCGAACTCACCCAGCTTCTCGATCAAGTGCAGACCGAACGGCTAGCATTTAGCGGTCTCGAAAAACTGGTCCAAGGCGACCTCTCAAAACATTGGCAGGTCACATTGAACTTCCTTAAGATCGTTACCGAGGCTTGGCCCTTGGTACTCGAACAGGAAGGCTGTCTCGATCCCGCCGACCGCCGCAACCGGCTGCTCGAAGCCCAGGCCCTAGCGTGGCGCGAAAACCCGCCAGACGAGCCCATCATCGCTGCCGGTTCGACCGGCAGCATCCCTGCAACGGCCGACCTGCTCGCTGTCGTCGCTAACCTACCTCAGGGTTGCATTATCCTGCCCGGATTGGACCGGGAGTTACCGGATACCGCCTGGACCACTCTACCACCGGGCCATCCCCAGTTTGGCCTCGGGCGGCTTCTCGCGCGGCTTGGCGTCACACCGCAACAGGTCGACGATTGGCCAGGATTAGCCCCCAGCCTGGCTCGCGGTGACCGCACCCGCCTCGTCAACCGAGCACTGTGGCCGGCAACCGCTCTCGATGTGTGGCGAGACGAGCCCCGGCCAGATTCAGCCCTCGACGGCGTATTCCGTATTGATTGTGGAACGCCCCACGAGGAAGCCCTGGCCATTTCCCTGATTCTGCGCCAGGCCTTAGAGAATGACGGCTGCACCGCCGCCCTTATTACACCAGACCGCAGCCTTGCCCGCCGGGTGGCCGCCGAGATGCGGCGCTGGGGGCTGGAAATCGACGACTCTGCCGGCGTTTCCCTGGATCAGACACTGCCAGGAGGCTTCCTGCGACTTGCCGCGCGGGCCGTTATCGAGAATATGGCGCCTCTGCCCCTTTTAGCGCTCCTTAAGCACCCATTGACCTGTCTTGGGCGTAATCCCGGCACCTGCCGCACCCTAGTCCGCCGTCTGGAACTGGCCTGCCTGCGCGGCGCACGGCCCGCCCCCGGTATAACCGGCATTAAGGCAGCCCTAAAATTTACAGATACGTCCCTATCCGCACTCCTCGACGACCTGGATCAGGCAATCGCGCCTTTCATGGAAATGCTCCCAGCAGAGCCTCGGGACCTTCGTCACCTTCTCACAGCCCATGTCGCTATGGTCGAGAACCTGGCCGCCACAGGCGCCGAGACGGGGCCACCCCGGATATGGGCGGGCGAGGCGGGAGAAGCCGCCGTCGCTTTCATTGCCGAACTCGCCGATGCATCAACCGATTTCACCCTAATGGCGCCTGCCGCCTATGCCGCTCTGTTCGACACGCTGCTAGCCGATCGGGTCGTCCGCCCGAGCTTTGGCCGCCACGCACGGCTTCACATCTGGGGCCTCCTGGAGGCCCGCCTACAACAGGCAGACACCATGGTTCTGGCCGGTCTCAACGAGGGCACCTGGCCGCCCGAGGCAGCCGCCAATCCGTGGATGAGCCGCCCAATGATGGCTCAATTCGGCCTGCCCCTGCCAGAAAGGCGGATTGGCTTGGCCGCCCATGATTTCACCCAGGCATTTGCCGCCCCGGCTTTATTCTTAACCCGAGCCAAACGGGTCGGCGGCACGCCATCAGTACCGTCGCGCTGGCTGCTTCGCCTGGAGACCCTGCTCGGCGAGGTAGAAGCCCACCGTCTACTAACTTCAAATTTTCCCTGGCGGCACTGGCAAGGCCTAATCGATCAGCCGGAAAACATCCATCCCATCACGGCTCCGGCACCCTGTCCGCCCTTGTCGGCGCGGCCTCGCCAGCTCAGTGTCACCCGTATCGAGACCTGGATGCGCGACCCCTACAGCCTCTATGCATCGCACATCCTCAAACTAAAGGCCCTCAACTCCCTTGATGCGGATCCCGGCGCCGCCGACTACGGTTCTGTCATCCACGACGCGCTTGATGCCTTTCTCAAGAAATTTCCCAAAGAGCTACCCGCCAACGCCACCGATGCCCTGCTAGCCCATGGCCACAAAGTATTCGAGAGACTGCTTGGCCGACCCGGCGTCTGGGCTTTTTGGTGGCCACGCTTTGAGCGTATCGCAAAATGGTTCGTCGCCCATGAACAGGACCGTCGGGCCTTGCTCGCCACGTCCCGCAGCGAGGCCACCGGTAGCATGGTTATTGAAGCCGGTGGCGGACCGTTCACCCTGACGGCAAGAGCAGACCGCATCGACCATTTCAAGGACGGAACGTTGGCCATCATCGATTACAAAACTGGGCAGGTCGCTAGCAAAAAGGAGGTTCTTGCCGGCTTCTCACCCCAGCTCCCCCTGGAAGCCGCCATCGCCGCCGCAGGAAAATTTGACGGCGTCAACATTGGGCCCGTTTCCGCTCTGGAATTCTGGCATCTCGACGGCGGCGACCCACCCGGCAAAGTGAAGAGCGCCGGCGATGACCCTACTAGCCTGGCCACGGGTGCCATAGAAGGCTTGACCCGCCTCGTAACCACCTTCGATCTGGTGGACACTCCGTACCGGGCGCGGCCTCACCCCGACCACACCCCGCGCTACAGCGATTATCTGCATTTAGCTCGCGTCAAAGAATGGTCATCCGGCGGCGGAGAAGACCAATGAGCGGCGACGTCGTCTCCCAAACCGCAGCACGCCACACTGCCGACCCCCGCATCCCGCAACGCCGTGCCGCCGACCCGACTGCATCAGTTTGGGTAGCAGCCTCCGCTGGAACGGGCAAGACCAAGGTACTCAGCGACCGGGTACTGAGCTTGATGCTGGCCGGCACCGAACCACGCAAGATTCTCTGCCTGACTTTCACCCGGGCCGCCGCTGCCGAAATGGCGACGCGCATCGCCCAAACTCTTGGCACCTGGGCAACGAAAGAACTAGCGGACTTAGAGGAAACCCTCACCGATCTACTTGGACACCCCCCCGGCCTAAACGAATTGCGTCTTGCCCGCCGCTTATTCGCCGATGTGATCGACGCACCGGGAGGCATGAATATTCAGACGATCCATGCCTTCTGCCAGTCTCTGCTAGGCCGCTTCCCCCTGGAGGCCGGCGTTGCGCCCCATTTCACCGTCATGGATGAACGCGACGCCCAGGAGATGTTAACCGCCGCCCGCGAAGACGTACTGGCCCAAGCCCGCCTGTCGGATATCTCCGACTTAGCGCACGGACTGAACGCCGTCACCGCCCATGTCCACGAACAGACATTCAGTGACCTAATGGATGAACTGGCAGTCCGTCGCGGAGCATTGCGCCGCCTAATGGCACGATTTGGCGACTCAGTTGAACAGGCAGCAAGAAACATCCGCAAGCAGCTTGGGCTTGAGGACGGCGAGACCGTCGAAGGCATTGTAGCCGACGCCTGCGCCGACAATGCCTTCGACGGTCTACTAATTCGCTCCGCAGCCACCGCCCTAGAACAAGGCGGAAAAATAGACGCAAACCGCGCGCCTGTCGTGGCCGCCTGGCTGGAAAGCGCAGCACCCGACCGCCAGACCCAATTCAATGCCTACGCCGCATGTTTCTTAGTCGAGGACAAAAACAAACGTGCCTTACGCAAGGTACGTTCTCGGCAAATTACTAAATCTGGGGTCGCCACCATGGCCGAAGCTGATACGGTACTGGAGGCCGAAGCTGAACGTTTGCTGAAGGTCGTGCAAAAACGCCGCGCGGCCGTCTCCGCCGAAGCAACCTCCGGGTTGCTACGTCTCGGCGGTGCCATGCTCGAAGCCTATGAGGAGCAAAAGCGCCGCCGGGCGCTTCTCGACTATGATGACCTCATCGGCCTAACCCGCGACCTTTTGGCCCGTCCCGACGTTGCCTCCTGGGTGCTTTACAAGCTCGACGGCGGTATCGACCACGTGCTGATCGACGAAGCCCAAGATACCAACCCAGATCAGTGGGACGTCATCGCTCACCTGACCGGCGAGTTTTTTGCCGGCGCCGGGGCGCGGACGGATACCCGTACCGTCTTTGCCGTCGGTGACGTCAAACAATCCATCTTCAGCTTTCAGGGCGCTGACCCCGCTGCATTTCAGGATATGCGCGATCATTTTGATACGGCCGTCCATGCAGCGGGACAGCCCTGGCGGCAGGAAGCGCTGACCGTTTCCTTCCGCTCAACCCGCGCCGTGCTTGCCGCCGTCGACAGAGTTTTTACTGCTAGCCCGGCACGCGACGGGGTCACACTGGATGGCGCCGAAATTAACCACGTCGCCTTCCGCCACGGCGACGGTGGCCTAGTCGAAATCTGGGCACCGACGGAAGCCGCTAAAAACGACCCCCCACCTCCATGGAAACCACCGGTAGAGGCGGTTTCCGGTGATTCACCTCGAGTGCGGCTTGCCAATGCATTGGCGCGCCGCATCCAACGCATGACAGCCGGTAACGAGTTTCTTGAATCTAAAGGCCGCCCCATTCATGCGGGCGACATCCTAGTACTGGTGCGCACGCGTGGCGCCTTCGTCGAGGACCTGGTGCGTGCCCTCAAACAGATCGGCGTCGAAGTCGCCGGCGTCGACCGCATGGTTTTGTCCGACCAGCTCGCCGTTATGGACCTAGTGGCCCTCGGAAACTTCCTGCTGTTGCCCGAGGATGACCTGACGCTCGCCACTATCCTCAAAAGCCCGTTGATCGGACTGTCGGAAGAACACCTCTTTACACTTGCTTACGACCGCCAAGGCACCCTCTGGCAGTCACTAACCGAACAGGCGGACGTCAATCCGGCCTTCGCCACGGCACAGACTTATCTCGCCGACCTGCTAGCGCGCGCCGATTTCGTCCCACCTTACGAGCTATTCGCCCACGTCCTTGGGCCCCTCGGCGGGCGCCAGAAGCTCATGGCGCGGCTCGGCTTTGAGGCCGAGGACCCTATTACCGAATTTATGGACCTTGCACTATCGTTCGAGCGCCATCACACCGCATCCCTACAAGGCTTCCTACATTGGCTCGAGGTCGGTGCCGTTGAGATTAAGCGTGATCTCGAGCATTCGGCCCGCGACGCCGTGCGCGTGATGACCGCACACGGTGCTAAGGGCTTGCAGGCCCCAGTCATTTTTCTACCCGATACCATGCGCGTACCAAGAGTCAGTAATGGTATCCTTTGGCCCCGTGGTGACGATGGTGAGTCCTTCCTATTATGGCCACCTAGATCTGGGTGGCGTGATGAAGTCGCCGACCAGGAGTTCGAGCGGCTCAAGACGCACCGCGACGAGGAATACCGCCGCCTGCTCTATGTCGCCATGACCCGCGCGGAGGACCGACTCTATGTTTGTGGCTGGGGTGGCCGGCAAAAGGCACCGGATGACTGCTGGTACAACCTCATTCGCCAATCCCTGAAAATAGCACCGTCAGACGCCGATGACGACGTCGTGTTAGAATCTGCCATCGACAACGAACTGTCGAAGGATCGTGATATGGACAGCGGCGAGGTTCTTCGTCTCGTCTGTCCGCAGAAACAGCCCGCCGTATCGGAAATTACCAGGGCACCTGTCGAGGAGATTCAGGCATTGCCTGATTGGGTTCATGTGCCGCCGTCAGCCGAGCCTGATCCGCCTCGCCCCCTGGCGCCATCGAGGCCAAGCGACGAGGAACCGCCCACGCTCTTGCCCTTTGGCACCAATAATGGCGCACGCTTTCGCCGTGCCCGCCTTATTCATCGGCTATTGCAAAGCCTGCCAGACATTGCAACAGCCGACCGTGCCAATGCCGCGCGGCGCTTCCTGCTCAGGCCTGTCCACGGCCTTGGACTGGAGGAGGCCGCTGAGATAGCCGCCGAGACCATTGCCGTCCTTGACCATCCCGAGCATGCTGCCTTATTTGGATCCGGTAGCCGCGCTGAAGTACCCCTGGCCGGTGCCATTGCCGATCGCGTCATAGCCGCCCAAGTCGATCGCCTATTGGTAACAGCATCTGATGTTACCATCGTCGATTATAAAACCAACCGGCCACCTCCACGTGACGTCGAAGCCGTTCCCGTGGTGTACCTTACCCAGATGGCGGCCTATCGAGCCCTTCTCACCCGCATTTATCCACACCATCAAATTCGCTGTCTCCTGCTATGGACCGACGGTCCACGGTTGATGACGCTTCCGGGTGCCTTGCTCGATGCTCACACTCCTTGACGCTGCGCACTAGGACACCTAAATTTTACCAATCTCGTAAGAAGAGAGTGGTTACTCTGGAATCGGGAGGTCTACGGACAACCCATTGAAAGGACACAATAATGCCCAAACAGATAACCGATGATTCTTTCAAAGACGACGTGTTGAGTTCCTCCACGCCGGTCCTCGTCGATTTTTGGGCAGAATGGTGCGGCCCGTGCAAGCAAATCGCCCCGGCGTTAGAGGATATCGCAACCGAAATGGGCAACCGGATGACCGTAGCCAAGCTCAATATCGATGAAAATCCCAAGACACCGAATGACTATGGAGTACGCGGCATTCCTACTCTTATGATTTTTGAAAACGGGAAGGTAACCGCCACTAAGATCGGCGCCCTGTCCAAAAGCAAACTCGTCGAATGGGTTGAATCTGTGATTTCACCAGCAGCGTAATGACCTGAACATCAAGAGGACCTAATCGTCTTAGCACACCCCTGCTGATTTTTATGTGGTGCGCCGTAACCCCTAACTGTTGCCCTCGGCGATCAACGCGCCCGCCAAATAGAGAGACCCGCAAACCAGCACCCGAGAAGGAGCCGAAGCCTCGGCAATAATGTCGACTAATGCCGTATATGCGTCATGGGCTGTCGCTGCCGACATCCCGAGGCCCGTTGCAGCCTCCGCGATGGTCGTAGCCTCACGACCAGCATGGGCCGTGGTGATAGGCACCGCCCGCATCACCCGCGCATGCAGCATCAGCGGCTCCAGAAACAACGCCGGGTCCCGATTGTTGAGCATGCCGACAATAAGATACAGCGGCCGGTCGCTCCAGGTCTCGGCTTGGCTGGCAAGCGCCCGCGCTGCACCCGCATTATGGCCACCGTCGAGCCACACTTCCCACCCTTCCGGTATAGCCGCCACCAACGGCCCCGCCGTCAAGAGCTGCAACCGGGCAGGCCACACCACCTCGCGTAAGCCCCGAGCCAGCGCAGAATCGGAAATATCAAAACCTGGGAGCATACGAGCGCATGCGATTGCATGAGACGCATTTCCGATTTGATGGGTGCCGACCAGGCCGGGACGCGGCAAGCTAATATCCGCCCCTTGGAAATGGAATGTGGTACCACCCTCCAAGTCAAGAGTACCCCGCCAATCCACTCCATGACGCATCAGCGGCGCGCCCACCGCCGCCGCACGATTGGTAATGACCGCGTCCGCTTCAGCTCGCTGCATTGCTAGAACACACGGCACGCCAGGTTTGAGAATGCCGGCCTTTTCACCGGCAATTTCGGATAAGGTCTCTCCCAAATAGCCTTGATGGTCCAAATCCACTGGCGTAATCGCCGTCAGAAACGGCAATTTAATCACATTGGTCGCGTCGAGCCGCCCGCCAAGTCCGGTTTCCAGAAGTACTATATCGGCAGGCGTGCGGGTAAAGGCAAGGAAGGCCGCCGCCGTCGTAATCTCGAAAAAGGTTATTGGCGCCTCGCCATTGGCAGCTTCGCATTCCGCCAGAACCGCCAACAGGTCGGTCTCGGCAATCAATGTTCCAGCAAGGCGTATACGTTCGTGAAAGCGCGCCAAATGGGGTGAAGTGTAGACATGGACGCGATAACCAGCAGCCTCGATGATCGCTCGCAGGAAAGCAATAACCGACCCTTTTCCGTTGGTTCCGGCGACGTGAACGACGGGGGGTAGGCGCCACTCAGGATTTCCGAGCCGAGCTAATAGAAGTTCGATTCGACTCAAAACAAGATCGATGACCTTGGGATGGAGGCGTGTCAGACGATCAAGAACGGCATCGCTATTTTTTGTTGGAAGAGGGGTTCGCATTTTTTTTGGCTGTCATACCTTTACCCTTGCGGTTACCGGTTTTAGTTTTCTTGGCATGGACCCTGGCAGACACGGACCCTGCTGCTTCGTCAATCCCTTCGACGTCGGATAGGAGCAGGACGTCCCCCGGCAGACGTGGATGGCAGATAAGACCAAGTACACGAATAAGACTGTCCCGCAAGTCATGGCGGTGCACCACCATGTCGAGCATACCGTGTTCGAGAAGGTACTCAGAACGCTGGAATCCCTCCGGTAAGGTCTCGCGTATAGTTTGCTCTATGACACGGGCTCCGGCAAAGCCGATGACCGCACCGGGTTCGGCAATGGCAATATCGCCCAACATAGCAAAGGAAGCGGAAACGCCGCCGGTTGTTGGATCGGCAAGTACAACAATGTATGGCAACCCTGCCTCACGCAATTCCTGTATCGCGACAGTCGTGCGCGCCAACTGCATCAGCGACAGGATACCTTCCTGCATCCGTGCTCCGCCCGACGAACACACCATGATCAGTGGCACATTCTGCACAACAGCAAGACGCGATGCTGCCAGAACCCCTTCACCGACGGTAACCCCCATGGATCCGCCCATGAACGAAAAGTCGAGAACAGCAATAACCACATTCATGCCGCCCATGGAACCATGGGCAACCTTCAAGGCATCGTCCTCGCCAGTCTTCGCTTGGGCCTCCTTGAGCCGGTCCGAATATCGCTTTGTATCCCGGAACTTGAGCGGATCAACAGCAGCTTTTGGTAACTCGATTGTCTGATAAGCGCTCTTATCGAACAGCATATCCAGCCGTTTTAGTGCCCGCAGCCGCATGTGATGGCCACAGTGGGTGCAGACGTGTTGCACTTTCTCAAGCTCGCGGTGAAATATCATTTCGCCGCAGCCCGTGCACTTGTGCCATAGGTTATCGGGAATCTCTTTCTGTCCGACCAGCTCTCTAAATTTGGGACGAACGAAGTTAGTAAGCCAATTCATGATTGCCTCGCCATGCGGACACCGAGCGCCAATTCACCAACCACCGACAGAACCGCCGCTGCACAGCCCGGAGTGGCACAAGCATTTGCGTCCAAATTAGCACGTACCGTTTCCACCAAAACCGACCCAACAACCACGCCATCAGCTACGCGGGAAACCGCCGCCGCCTGCTCCGCAGAACGGATGCCAAACCCAACGGCAATCGGTAAATCTGTGTGGCGGCGGATACGAATAACTGACTGTTCCACCTCGGAAACATCCGGCGCCAGCGTGCCGGTGATGCCGGTGATGGAGACGTAGTAAAGAAAGCCGCTAGCATGGCGGGAAATGACTGGCAGACGCGCATCATCACTGGTCGGCGCGGATAGATAAAT
>CAUZNJ010000039.1:0-12083 GCA_963580965.1 Alphaproteobacteria bacterium
GACCCCAAGATCAACCATAATCCAACGCTCTTCTCCCGGCGGCCCATAGCCGTAGAGATTGAGGTTCATGCCGATCTCGCCAGCACCCCCCAATGGAAGGAACAAAAGCGACGGCTTAGTACCAGCCTTCATGCCCGGAGATTCCGCCGGTGAATAGACAATAAGCCACGCAAGGTAAGTTCCGTATCCGCCTCCTGTATGCAGTCCGTAGAGGCCTCAAAGAGAGCTGAGAGGCCTCCCGTTCCAATTACCGGCATCGGCGCCCCAAATTCTGCCCGGATACGTTCCACGACACCTTCTATCATGGCCACATGACCCCAGAACATACCCGATTGCATGGCCGTGATCGTGTCGGTACCAATGACATAATCAGGACGGCCGATTGCGACGCGAGGAAGTTGAGCGGCGGCCATATGCAGTGCATCAAGTGAAAGGTTAATTCCAGGCGCGATGACTCCGCCGCAATAATTACCATCAGCATCGATGACGTCGAACGTCGTCGCCGTACCGAAATCAACGACGATAAGCGGCCCCCCATAGCGCTCCCCTGCAGCAACCGTGTTGACCAGCCGGTCAGCGCCGACCTGCTCAGCAAAAATCTTAATGCCAAGGTCGACATTGAGGTCACCGATCACCAAGGGTACACAGCCAAAATGCTTCGAACATAGTGTCTTAAGGTTAAAGGCCGCCTCCGGCACAACGGACGCGATGATAGCATCAGTGACATCGCTACGTTCCAAAGCAGCAACGTCCATCAACTGGCCTAGCCAGACAACGTATTCATCCGCCGTCCGATCGGCATTAGTCGAACTACGCCACTCGCCGCGAATTGAACCATCGTCGGCAAAAACCGCGAATACTACATTCGTATTGCCGCAATCAATGGCTAGAAGCATATTCTGTCTCCAGCATCGGTGCCGCGTTGAGGCCCTTCAAGCCGCGGCAAAAAAAACGTCGCCAGCGGTGACCCGCAGCAGGCCGTGTCCTTGATCCAACATAAGAGCGCCGTCAACATCAAGGTCAACAAAAACCCCCGAGAAAGTCGAACCGTCGAGACGGACAGTGATTGCCATCCCTTGGCCATGGGCAACAGCAAGCCAAGCTTGCCGCACGGCAGCAAAACCCTCTTCCTGCCAGCGCCGCTTCCAGCGCTCAAAGGCATCAATAAATTGGGACAGGAATAATTCCGGGGTTATCCCTTTCCCTCCCAATGCCTTTAAATCAGTCGCTGGAAATTCGGTACCCTCAGGATGATGATCAATGTTGGCACCCACTCCAATAACAAGCCAATCAAGAGATTGGTGAGCCACGCCAGAACCCTCAAGCAACACACCGGCAATTTTTCTACCATCCACCAACAGGTCGTTTGGCCACTTGCAGGAAATAACACATTCGCCTGGTAACAGCCCAGCAACAACCTCGCGTAAAGCAATTCCGGCAACGAAGCCATACTGCGGCGTTTCGGAGGCCGGACAGTCAGGGGCCAACAGGAGCGAGCAATAAAGGTTTCCCGGCTGAGAGACCCAACCGCGACCGCGTCGTGACTTTCCTGCTGTTTGTTCATTGGCACGAATGACAGTGACAGTACCATTATCCAACCAATTTGTGGCGGCTACGCGTTTAGCCTCCTCGTTAGTACTATCTATGCTGTCGAGGGTAATCAGTGCGTAACCGTCAGGAAGAGCCGTCATCCGCCGAACAGAGACGCAGCCGCCCTTGCGGCGCCACTCAACAGGGGAACCGGGTAGGAAAAAAACAACAGAATAAATAGGCCCGTGCCAGCAAGAACAACGCCAATGCCCCGCGGTATAGGATTATCAAGAGGCTCTTCCAGATCGTCGAAATACATTACTTTGACGATACGCAAATAATAGAAAGTACCAACGACACTTGTTAGGACTCCTATGACCGCCAGCACATAGAGCCCGGCATCGATGGCCGCCAGAAAAATATAAAATTTGCCAAAGAAACCGGCCAGCGGCGGAACCCCAGCCATAGAGAACATGAAAAGAGTAAGCACGATAGCCACCATCGGGTGGCTTTTCGACATTCCAGAGAGATCTGAGATCTTTTCAACCATGTGGCCATTTCGACGCATACAGAGAATGCAGGCAAATGTCCCAAGATTCATCGCCAGATAGATGGCGAGATAGATCAACACACCCTGTAGGCCGATAACATTGCCCACCGCGAGGCCAATCAGCGCATAACCGACATGGCTGATGGAACTATAAGCCATCATCCGCTTAATGTTAGTTTGGTTGATAGCAACAAACGCTCCTAGAGCCATGGAGGCAATGGAAATAAAGACGATAATCTGCTGCCACTGGGACACGAGATCGCCGAAGGGGCCAAGCATCACCCGACAGAACAAAGCAAGTGCCGCGATCTTCGGCGCTACGGAGAAAAAAGCAGTTACCGGTGTCGGCGCGCCTTCGTAAACATCTGGGGTCCACATATGGAAAGGCACTGCCGAAACTTTGAATGCAAGGCCGGCAATGACAAACACGATACCGATGATTACCCCAACTGAGGGCAAGCCTTCGATGGCGGTAAAAACTCGCACAAGTTCATCAAAATCTGTAGTACCAGAAAATCCGTAAACCAATGAACTGCCGTAAAGCAGCATGCCGGATGCTAACGCCCCAAGAACAAAGTACTTGAGGCCGGCCTCCGAGGAGCGCGTATCGTCACGCTGAAATGCCGCAATTATATACAGCGACAAACTCTGCAACTCGATTCCTAGGTACATTGATAGAAGGTTGTTTGCCGACAGCATCATCATCATGCCGAGCGTAGCCAACAGAATCAGGACCGGAAATTCGAAACGAGCCAAATTCTGTCTGGCCATATAATCCTGGGACAGGACTACGGCGACACCCGAGGCAATCAACACCATAACCTTGGTGAATACAGAGAACGGGTCGGTGACGAAAAGGCCGTTAAGAGCTAATTGGCGGCCAGACGGAATGCTCAACACGATCAACGCAGTCAGGGCAAGAGCAATGACAGCCAACAACGATACGCCCATTGCAGCCCGCTTCTGGGACACCTTTGTCGGTTTATGGAATACACCAACCATCAGCAGGGCCATCGCCATTAAAGCAATAAAGAGCTCCGGCAATACGGGAATGAGATCGGGAACCGTGGCGGGTGTCATGGTAAATTCGTTTTCCTCGGTTCCTGGTCAGTGCCCGGCAAACACATGGGCACGCGCAACGGAGCGTGCGGGCTCCATCTGGGCCAGAAGATTATCAACCGAAGCATGCATGGGCTCCAAGAAGGATGCCGGATAGACGCCCATCCAAACAACTAGAAGAACAAGAGGTGCAAACATAGCAATTTCGCGCGGGCTAAGATCAAGAATTTTCTTCAGGCCGTCCTTTGTTAGCTGTCCAAAGATTACCCGGCGGTATAGGTAAAGCATATACGCAGCCCCTAATATTATGCCGGTCGTAGTCAATGCCGCTGCCCAAGTACTAACCTGAAAGATCCCAACAAGGATCAGAAACTCACCAACGAATCCCGATGTTCCCGGCAGACCAACAGAGGCTAGCATGAATACCATGAAGACCAGGGCATAAGCTGGCATTCGTTTGACCAAGCCGCCATAGGCCGAAATTTCGCGCGTGTGCATGCGGTCATAAACGACGCCGACGATCAAGAACAACGCGGCGGAGACAATGCCGTGGCTGAGCATCTGAAATACCGCACCTTCGATTCCCTGAACGGTCATAGTAAATGTACCAATGGTGACAAACCCCATGTGCGCGACCGATGAATAGGCGATCAGCTTCTTCATATCTTCCTGCGCCAGCGCCACCAGAGAGGTGTAAATAACGGCAACGATGCTGAGCGTAAAAATCAGAGGCGTGAAGGCAATCGATGCCTCCGGAAACATGGGAAGGGAAAAGCGCAAGAAGCCGTACCCACCAAACTTTAAAAGCACACCCGCCAGAATGACCGATCCGGCTGTTGGCGCTTCGACGTGGGCATCAGGAAGCCAGGTATGCACCGGCCACATCGGCACTTTCACGGCAAAGGACACAAAAAAAGCTAGCCACAACCAAGTTTGCATGGCCTCCGGAAAGCTATGCTGCATGAGCATCAAGATATCGGTGGTCCCGGCGTCAATGTACATGGCAAGCATCGCCAATAGCATCAGCACCGAGCCGAGCAGGGTATAGAGGAAAAACTTAAACGCCGCATAGACCCGCCTTGGCCCACCCCAGATACCAACGATCAGGAACATCGGGATCAGAACACCTTCGAAGAAGATATAGAAAACGATCAGGTCGAGAGCACAGAACATGCCAACCATCATCGTTTCCATGACCAGGAAGGCGATCATGTACTCCTTTACCCGTGACGTGATCGACTCCCAACTGGCTAGAATGCAGATCGGTGTCAGCAACGTCGTCAGCAGAACAAAAAATAGGGATATGCCATCGATCCCCAAGTGATACCCGATCTTGAAATCAGGCATCCATGGCACGAATTCCTGAAACTGAAACTCGGCGGTACTTGATTCAAAATACCCCCACAGCAATAGGGAGACGAAGAAATTAGTGAGCGACGTCCACAAGGCCACCCAGCGTGAATTACGCGCGACGATTTCATCGTCGCCGCGCACACCTATTAAAATGATGGCCATGCCTACGATGGGCAGGAACGTCAGTATGGAAAGGATGGGAAACACGTCCATTTCCGTATTACCCCGCCCTAGCCATCAAATACCAAGAAACAAAAAACACGACGCCAATGAGCATGGCAAAGGCATAGTGGTATACGTATCCGGTCTGCAGCCGCGCCGCACGGCGAGCTAAATCAACTGTAACCGCCGAAATGCCGTCAGGCCCAAAGCCATCAATAATCTTGCAATCGCCGGTGCGCCACAGATAGCGGCCAATAGTGAAGGCCGGGCGCACAAAAAGAAAATCGTACAGCTCGTCGAAGTACCATTTATTGATTAAGAACCGGTGGATGCTGCTAAATGTTACGGCCAATCTTGCCGGCAAACTCGGCGCGAACATATATAATATGTAGGCCAGCGCGATCCCCGCAGCGCCGACGGCCAAGGGCGCATACTTTACCCACAACGGCACGTAATGAGCATTCTCCAATGCCGAATGCTCGGGAAGAATCAGGATGGCATTGCCCCAATATTCAACCGCGCCCACGCCGACAAAACTCTCATAGCCCAGATATCCCGCGCCGATAGCACCTGCGGCCAGAACGAATAGCGGCAAGATCATTACCTTCGGTGATTCGTGAACGTGAGCCATAACGATCTCGTCGCCACGGGGTGCGCCGTGGAAGGTCATCAGCAGCAGGCGCCACGAATAGAATGCAGTTAGGAAGGCCGCCGCAATTCCCATCCAGAAGGCATATCGACCAACACCTGTGTCCGAAGCCCAGGCGGCCTCTAGCACAATATCCTTGGAGAAATACCCGGCAAACGGCGGGATACCAACCAATGCTAGCGAACCGATATACATCAAGATGCAAGTTACCGGGATTAGCCTGCCCAACCCACCCATCTTGCGCATATCTTGTTCATCCGACATTGCATGAATGACCGAACCGGCACCAAGGAATAAAAGCGCCTTAAAAAATGCATGGGTCGTCAGGTGGAAGACGCCAGCCGAATAGGCCGAGACACCACAGGCGAAGAACATGTAGCCAAGCTGCGAACAGGTCGAATAGGCAATCACCCGCTTAATATCATTCTGAACGCAGCCAATAGTTGCCGCGAATATGGCGGTTGATGCGCCTACCACGGTCACAACCGTCAAAGCCACATCGGAATACTCAAACAAAGGCGACAAGCGCGCCACCATGAAGACGCCTGCGGTTACCATGGTCGCCGCATGTATCAGGGCAGAGACCGGTGTTGGTCCCTCCATGGCATCTGGCAGCCATGTGTGCAGCCCCAATTGTGCGGACTTTCCCATGGCGCCAACGAATAACAGCAGGCAGATGATGGTGAGCGCGTGAAAATCGACGCCGAACACGTTCATCCGTACCCCAGCCATGCCACCTGCCGCAGAAAATATGGTGTCGAGCTGGATTGAATCAAACAACACGAAGACGGCGAATATACCTAAGGCAAAGCCGAAGTCGCCTACACGATTCACCAAGAAAGCCTTGATAGCCGCGGCATTGGCCGACGGCTTAGCGTACCAAAAGCCTATCAGCAGGTAGGAGAACAGACCTACCCCTTCCCAACCAAAAAACATCTGCACCAGATTGCTGGAAGTCACCAGCATCAGCATGCAGAAGCTGAATAAGCTTAGGTAGCACATGAACCGCGGGACGCTCCGATCGTGGTGCATATAGCCAACCGAATAGATGTGGATCATCGACGATACGATAGTCACCATTGCCAACATGGTGCACGACAGCGTGTCGAGCTTTAGCGCCCAGGAAACTTGGAGGGAACCAGACTCGATCCACGTCATAATCTCAATGGTGCTAACGTTACGCTCGAATACGACATCGTAAAACGTCAGAGCGGCACACATAGCCGCCAGCAGCATACAACCGCAGGTCACTAACTGCGCCGCCAAATCTAGGCGGTGAGTACGATCTTTGTCATGCGTCGGTAACAGAGCCAGCAACCCGGCGATGAAACCACCGATCAGGGGCAGAAAGACAGCAAGTGCAGGAAGCATCCTTATCCTACCCTACCCGTTCATCAGATTGATATCATCGACAGCTATGCTGCCGCGATTACGAAAATACACGACCAATATTGCTAGCCCGACAGCCGCTTCAGCTGCTGCCACGGTAAGCACAAACATGGCAAATATCTGACCGACCAGATCGTTGAGATTCGTCGAGAATGCCACCAGGTTGATATTGACAGCGAGTAGCATCAACTCGATTGACATCAGAATAATGATGACATTCTTACGGTTCAGAAAAACGCCGAAGATGCCAAGTGCAAAAAGTATTGCCGCCAAGGAAAGGTAATGGGAAAGCCCTATTTCCAGCATCAAATACCCTTCCCCGTCTCGACCTTGCGCATCTCGACGGAATTGGCGCTGCGGTGAATCTGATTGGCAATATTCTGGCGGCGCACTGTCGGTCGCGAACGATGGGTCAATACGATCGCTCCAATCATAGCAACCAGAAGAATCATACCAGCAGACTGGAATAGGTAAATATAGTGGGTGTAAATCACCCCCCCCAATGCCTCGGTATTACTCACCTGAACCATCGCCGGGGTCGGCGCAGCAACCATACCCAAGGCCCCTGGCGCCATGGTCCAGCCGCCCATAACAAGCAATAATTCGATCAATAAAACCACGCCAATCGTGGCCCCAATAAGCATGTGCCGCCGAAACCCTTGGCGCAACTCGGAGAAATTAATATCGAGCATCATCACGACAAACATGAACAGCACCGCAACCGCGCCAACGTAGACGACGACAAGAATCATCGCCAGAAATTCCGCCCCCATTAGGATAAACAGGCCAGCAGCATTGAAGAATGTCAGGATCAAGAACAACACGGAATGAACAGGATTGCGTGCAGAAACGACCATCACCCCCGACGCGACGGCGACACCGGCGAACATATAAAAGGATAGCGCAGCGATCATCGCGTCGCTATCCCCTGCAATGGCAGGCATTCCGCTCGTTTATGGCGTGACAGGTTTTTCATGTTTCCAGATACCATATCCAATCAACGATACGGCGCGTCGGCAGAGAGCCGATGAGCCAGCTCTACTTCCCAACGGTCGCCATTGGCGAGTAGACGGTCCTTGTCATAAAGCAGTTCTTCCCTCGTCTCAGTAGCAAATTCAAAATTTGGCCCCTCGACGATGGCATCAACCGGGCAGGCCTCCTGGCATAGGCCGCAATAGATGCACTTTACCATGTCGATATCATACCGCGTCGTGCGGCGACTGCCGTCGTCGCGAGGCTCTGCCTCAATGGTAATGGCCTGAGCCGGACACACAGCTTCGCAAAGTTTGCACGCGATGCACCTCTCCTCGCCATTTGGATATCGGCGCAGCGCATGTTCGCCGCGGAAGCGCGGGCTTAGCGGTCCCTTCTCATACGGATAGTTGAGAGTGACTTTAGGCTTAAACATATACTTGAAGGTCAAAGCCATACCGGAAATCAGTTCCACCAGAAATATGGAGCGTGCGCTGCGGTCAAGGAAACTCATGGATCAGCCTTTCACTGGGGCTAAATCGAAGGCCACCACAGCACCACTTACGACGACAACGGCCACCAGTGAAACCGGCAGGAAAATCTTCCAGCCCAGCCGCATCAACTGGTCATAGCGATAGCGCGGAAATGTTGCCCGGACCCAGAGGAAGACGAATAGCACCGCCGCCACCTTGATAGCAAACCACAGCGGGCCAGGAATCCAATTGAATGGCGCGATGTCGATTGGCGGCAACCAGCCGCCTAGAAACAATATTACGGTCATGGCGGACATAAGCATCATGTTCATGTATTCGCCGAGGAAGAACAGAGCAAATGTCATCGCCGAGTATTCAACATTATAGCCAGAAACCAGCTCTGCCTCTGCCTCCGGCAAATCGAAGGGATGCCGGTTCGTTTCCGCCAGTGTCGAGATGAAGAAAATAACCGCCATAGGAAACAACGGAATGACAAACCACATATCTTCCTGAGCCATGACGATATCGCTGAGATTTAGTGATCCCGCCAGCAACAGCACGGTGATAATGACGAGGCCCATGGATACTTCGTATGAGACCATCTGCGCCGCTGAGCGCAAGGCGCCAAGAAAGGCATATATCGAATTGCTTGCCCAACCAGCCATGAGGATTCCATAGACGCCCAGCGAGGAGATAGCGAATAGATAAAGGATGCCTACATTGATATCAGCGAGCACTAAGCCATAATCAAATGGGATTACCGCCCAACCGGTTAGAGCGAGGATGAAAGTAACGCATGGCGCCATGACAAAGACGATACGATTGGCGCCGAACGGAACCACGGTTTCCTTGACGAATAGCTTCAGTCCGTCAGCCAGCGGCTGCAATAGGCCGAAAGGCCCGACGACATTTGGGCCACGGCGCAACTGCATGGCGCCTATAACCTTGCGTTCAACATAGGTCAGATAAGCCATTGCGCCCATCAGGGGCAATACGATAGCGAGGATCTTGAGAACAATCCAAATGGTAGGCCAGGCGTACCCGTCCCAAAATTCAACCATCGGTGCCGGTCTTCCCGCTATCGGCTACGAAGGCCTCGGTGCACTCAGCCATAACCTTCGATACGCGACTAATCGGGTCCGTCATATAGAAATTGGTGATCGGAGAACGGAAAGGTTCGCTACCAATCTCACCTGCCATGGCGAAGGACCCCCATTCCGCCGGCTCGATCTGGTCAATATTAGAAAATATTGAATTTGCCTCGATAAGCTTTGCTCTTACTTGGGCAAGGTTGTCGTATGGCAGCGTCTTGCCGAGTGCTGAAGAAAGTGCCCGAAGAATCGTCCAGTCCTCACGGGCCTCGCCCGGCGGAAAGACTGCCAGGCGACCGACTTGAACCCGCCCCTCGGTGTTAACGTAGGTGGCGTTTTTTTCTGTGTAAGCCGCACCCGGCAGGATGACGTCAGCTCGGTGCGCCCCAGCATCGCCGTGATGGCCCTGATAGATAACAAACGCATTGCCAAGCGCATGGGTATCGATCTCATCGGCGCCCAACAGGAACAAGACCTCGATATCGCCAGCCGCGGCACCGGCTACGATTCCGGCAGTATTCAGGCCGCCTTCACCAGGAACAAATCCGAGGTCAAGACCACCTACGCGGGCGGCAGCCGTATGTAGGACATTAAACCCGTTCCAACTAACCTCAGCGTCGATCATGCCAGAATTTTCAGCCAGCTCCCGCGCCGCCGCTAAAATCGCCGCGCCATCGGGTCGCGCCAGCGCTCCCATACCGAGAATCAGCATTGATTTCTTGGCTTTTTTTAGAACAGCAGAAAACTCATGGTCACCCCTGACCAGCGCCGACAGCACCGCCGGATCATCCCCCAGATGCTGGTAGCGGTATGTGAGATCGAGACTCTCGCCTATCATAGCCGCGTGGAATTCACCCTGAAGGTATCGTTTGCGGATGCGCTGATTAAGAACTGGCGCTTCCCATCGTGGATTGGTCCCGATAAGCAATAGGGCATCCGCTGCCTCGATTCCTGCCAAGGTCGAATTAAATAGGTAGGCGGCACGGACCGACGGATCAATCGCCGCACCGTCCTGGCGGCAATCAATATGGGGCGACCCGAGACGCACCGTTAGATCGCGCAGCGCCAAGATTGATTCGCAATCCGCAAGGTCACCGACGATCGCGGCAATGCGCTCGCCACGAACGTCCTTTAGCTGGTTCGCAATAGCCTCAAATGCCTCCTCCCATGAGGCCGGCTGCAGCTTACCGCCTCGGCGAACATAAGGCTGATCAAGGCGCTGGCGCATCAAGCCGTCGCATGCATAGCGCGTCTTGTCGGAAATCCATTCTTCGTTGACGTCCTCGTGCAACCGCGGCAGCACCCGGAGAACTTCAGGTCCACGCGCATCAACGCGTATATTGCTACCCGTGGCATCCATAACGTCGATAGACTCGGTCTTGCTCAATTCCCACGAACGGGCGGCGAAGGCATAAGGCCGAGAAGTCAGAGCGCCCACCGGACATAAATCAATAACGTTAGCGGAAAGTTCTGACGCTAACGCTTTCTCCATGTATGTAGTGATCTCCATGTGCTCGCCGCGCCCAGTGGCGCCCAATTCAGGCACACCTGCCACTTCAGTGGCGAACCGGATGCACCGGGTACAATGGATGCATCGAGTCATGATCGTCTTGATCAACGGCCCCATGTACTTATCCGTGACCGCCCGCTTGTTCTCCTTGAAGCGGCTATGATCCATGCCATAGGCCATTGCCTGGTCCTGCAGGTCACATTCGCCGCCCTGATCGCAAATAGGGCAGTCCAGTGGATGGTTGATCAATAGGAATTCCATCACACCCTTGCGCATTTTTTGCACCTCGGGAGTGTTGGTATGGATCACCATACCTTCTGCGGCAGGTGTGGCGCAGGATGCAACAGGTTTCGGCGATTTCTCAACCTGCACCAAGCACATGCGGCAATTGCCCGCAATCGAGAGCCTTTCGTGATAGCAGAACCGCGGAACCTCAACGCCAGCTTGCTCACAGACCTGAATCAAGGATAGTCCTGCTTCGAATTCGACTTCCTCGCCATTGATTGTCAGATTCGGCATTTTGCCCCTCAGGCCGCTTCGATCTTATCCGCAACGCGCGCGGCTTTGATACGTGCTTCGATGTCATCACGGAAGTGCCGCACCAGTCCCTGGATTGGCCAGGCTGCAGCATCACCGAGGGCACAGATCGTGTGACCTTCGACCTGATACGTAACCTCGTTCAATAGATCCAATTCCTCAGTACTAGCATCACCAGTGCACATGCGCTTCATCATGCGCCACATCCAGCCAGTGCCCTCACGACATGGCGTACACTGGCCACAACTTTCGTGCATATAAAAATAGGATAGCCGGGTGATAGCACGAACCACATCCGTGGAGCTATCCATCACCATGACAGCTGCCGTTCCAAGACCCGACTTCACTTCACGCAGGGAATCAAAATCCATCAGCACTGAATCGCAAATGGACTTTGGAAGAATTGGCACGGACGCGCCACCCGGAATAACCGCCTTCAAATTAGCCCACCCGCCACGCACGCCACCAGCGTGTTTTTCGATCAGTTCCCTCAGGGGGATACTCATCTCCTCTTCCACGGTACACGGATTGTTAACGTGACCGGATATGTTGAAAAGTTTTGTACCCGTATTATTTTTAGTGCCAAGCGTCGTGAACCACTCAGCACCACGGCGCAAAATAGTCGGGGCAACGGCAATGGATTCGACGTTGTTCACGGTAGTTGGACAACCGTAGAGACCAGAACCAGCCGGGAAAGGCGGCTTAAGACGAGGCTGCCCCTTCTTGCCTTCAAGGCTCTCAATCAGTGCGGTTTCTTCACCGCAGATATACGCCCCAGAGCCACAATGCACATAGCAGTCAAAGCCCC
>CAUZNJ010000040.1:0-11959 GCA_963580965.1 Alphaproteobacteria bacterium
CCAGGCACCGTGACGCAGGTACGCACGTCGGCACAGGAACTGATCCGGGTCGCTAAACGGCGCGGCTTCGCCGTGCTGCTAGTTGGTCATGTTACTAAGGAAGGCCTAATTGCTGGACCCCGCGTTCTAGAACACATGGTCGATACAGTCCTTCATTTCGAAGGCGAACGCGGCCATCAGTTCCGCCTATTGCGCGCCGTAAAAAATCGCTTTGGCGCGACCGATGAGATTGGCGTTTTTGAGATGTCCGACTCCGGCCTAGCCGAGGTTGCCAACCCGTCAGTACTATTCCTCGCCGACCGGGAAAACCCGGTCAGCGGAGCCTGTGTTTTTGCCGGTATGGAGGGAACCCGGCCGGTTCTCGTTGAGATTCAGTCATTAATCGCACCGTCGGTCCTGGCAACGCCGCGCCGAGCCGTAGTCGGCTGGGACTCTGGACGGCTAGCCATGATCCTGGCAGTACTCCAGGCCCGCTGCGGGTTGCGCATTGGCGGCTCCGACATCTATCTTAACATCGCCGGAGGTCTGCGTATCTCGGAACCAGCCGCTGATCTGTCAGTGGCCGCGGCCCTGCTGTCATCCCTATCCGACCGGCCCATGCCGGAAGGCACAGTTGTTTTCGGGGAGGTTGGTCTATCTGGCGAGGTACGACCAGTGTCGCACACGGAAAATCGTCTCAAAGAGGCGGCCAAGCTGGGCTTTACCCGTGCCGTCACGCCGAAGCGGCGGCGTGGGCGCGGCGAAACTACCCCCGGCATCACCATTCAGGAAATCAGCCATTTATCCGATCTACTGACGGTGTTTGGCATTGATGCTGGTACCGGAGCAGAGACGTGGGTAGCCCAGGCTCACCCTGTCGCCCTAGAAAAAAATCAATCCCAACCCCGGAACCGAGGCGATCATGCTTGATTCTTCTCCCCTCACCTGGATCGATATTGCCGTCGCCGGCATCGTTATAGTTTCCGCCCTCTTGGCCTTTTCGCGTGGCTTTATGCACGAGGTTCTTTCGGTCACCGCATGGGTTGGCGCCATATTCGCGATGATCTATAGTTTTCCTTATCTGCGCCCCTATGCTCACGACCTAATCAGTATAGAACTTATCGCCGACCTCGCCGCGGGGGCTACGATTTTTATCGTCAGCCTGATTGTATTCTCCCTGCTGACCAGCAGCGTCACGTCCCGTGTTAAGGACAGTGCACTGAACGCGCTAGACCGCTCTCTTGGATTTTTGTTTGGCCTCATCCGAGGTATGGCCCTGGTCTGCCTCGCTTATATTTTAATCAGCTGGATCTGGACTCCCGAAGAACGGCCTGACTGGTTGCAAGATGCGCGTAGCATTCCTGTTATCGAGGCCGGCGCGAACATCCTACGTTCTCTGGTACCGGGGCATCTACAAGATGCCGGGTCCGGAGCCGTAAGCCAGGCCCGTTCCGAAGCAGAACTCGCGATGGAAACCAAACGCATGCTTGACGAGATGCTTTTACCGCAACCAAAGAGTCCCGCGGCCAAGGATGAACCGGGTTATAGCAACATGCAGAGAGATGATATGAAACGGCTTATTGAGGGTGCTGGACAATAATGAAGCACCATCCCATCAACGGTCCTGCGAAGGTGCTATCAGCATGATCGATCACCCCTATTATGATGATAAAATGCGCGAAGAATGCGGTGTCTTTGGGGTGTCTGGCCACCCTGACGCGGCGGCGCTTACAGCGCTTGGTCTGCACGCCCTGCAGCATCGCGGCCAAGAGGCCGCCGGAATCGTCGCCTATGACGGAGAACAATTCCATAGCCACAGGGCAATGGGATTAGTCGGTGACAATTTTAGCTCTGAGGAAATCATTCAGCGCCTACCCGGCACCTCGGCAATCGGCCACAACCGCTACTCGACCGCCGGTGATACGGTTCTGCGCAACGTCCAACCGCTTTTTGCCGAATTTAGTTTCGGCGGGCTCGCCATCGCCCACAATGGAAATCTAACCAATGCCCGCAGCGTGCGGCGCGATCTGATTCAAAGGGGCTGCCTATTCCAGTCTACTACGGACACAGAAATTATCATCCAGCTGGTGGCGATTAGCTTGTATTCAACAGTCGCGGACCGCGTGATTGACGCGCTACACCAGGTCCAAGGCGCTTATTCTCTGGTCGCAATGACACGTAAAAAGATGATCGGCGTGCGCGATCCTTATGGCGTCCGCCCTCTGGTTCTCGGCCGCTTGGACGGCGCCTATATTTTATCTTCCGAGACCTGCGCGCTGGATATCATTGGCGCCGAGTTTGTCCGCGATGTAGAACCTGGCGAAATTATCATCATCGATGAAATAGGCCTGCACAGCGTCAAGCCATTCTCCAAGGTTAACCGGCGCTTTTGCATCTTCGAGTATATCTATTTCGCCCGGCCCGATAGCATCGTCGAGGATCGCAATGTCTACGACATTCGCAAGCGTATTGGCCAGGAGCTCGCTCTCGAAAGCCATATCGATGCTGATGTCATTATCCCAGTACCGGATTCCGGCGTGCCCGCGGCTCTCGGGTACGCAGCCAAATCAGGCTTACCATTTGAGCTCGGCATCATCCGCAATCACTATGTCGGCCGTACCTTCATCGAGCCTACGGACAACATCCGCCACCTCGGCGTCAAGCTGAAGCACAATGCCAACCGCAGTAACATCGCCGGCAAACGCGTAATTCTAATAGATGATTCCATTGTGCGCGGCACGACATCGCTGAAAATTGTCGCCATGGTGCGGGCCGCCGGTGCCACCGAGGTGCATATGCGCATTTCTAGCCCGCCGATAACCGGGTCATGTTTCTATGGCATCGACACGCCGAAGAAGGACCATCTTCTCGCTGCAAATTACGATGTTCCCGGCATGGCCAAGCGCATCGGCGTCGATTCTCTAGCCTTCATTTCCGTCGATGGACTTTACAAAGCCATTACTGCGGCAAAAAAGGACGTGGACGACCCGACCTTCTGCGATGCTTGCTTCACGGGCCATTACCCCATTCCACTATTAGACCGTGACGGCGGCCGCGAGCAACGGCAACTACCCTTGCTGGCGGAGAGTTGAGGGTGAACGCTGTTCAAAACGGGCGCCTCGATGGCCGCATTGCACTAATTACTGGGGCATCCCGCGGAATCGGCCGAGCTATTTCCCGACGCTTTGCCGCTGAAGGTGCACACGTCCTACTGCTTTCCCGCACCCAGGGGGCGCTAGAAGAATTGGACGACGAAATCCGTGCAGCTGGTGGGGCAGCAACACTAATTCCGGCCGACCTAAGCAAGCTGGATAGCATTGATCAGATTGCTACCGCCATCCACCACCGCTTTGGGCGGCTTGACATCCTGGTGGCCAATGCCGGTCAACTTGGCGTCCTCGGGCCATTATCTCACATGGAGTCAAAGGTTTGGTCCGAGACGTTGACGGTAAACGTCTCAGCCAATTGGCGAATCATCAGAGCGTTCGATCCATTATTACACCGTTCCGAAGCAGGCCGGGCAATTTTTGTTACCTCGGGGGTCGGCCGGAAGCCGCGCGCCTATTGGGGTGCCTATGCGGTCAGCAAGGCAGCGCTCGATATGCTCGTTAGCATTTATGCCGAAGAGACCGCAAAATCGAATCTGCGGGTAAATCTAGTCAACCCAGGAAAAATACGAACCGGCATGCGCGCCGCCGCATTTCCCGGCGAGGACCCCATGTCGTTGAAGGCCCCGGAAAGCCTAGCCGATCTTTTTGTCGGCCTAGCCGAAGCTGGTGACACTCGCCATGGAGAATGGATCGAAGTCGACTGACCGACGGACACCATACGACAGGACCCAGAAACGATAAACCGCGTAGCACGAAGGCAAGTTTCGTGCGAATTCTCCTGAAAGTATTTCTTAAGTCCTCCTATGAAATACTCCCTAAACGCTTGGCTAAAGTTGGGCGCGGAGTGAACCTCATCGCCGTCATCGGTTACGGGCAAGAGCCGGTCGTCGCATGGCTTGATAGCTTATTCCGACTTCCCCATCGCCCAAGCCCAAGCCCCCGTCATCTTTATCCGTGCAACAGCCGATTTAGGCGTATCCGTTCCGCTTGCCGCCGCCAACCCGCCACAAGCTGCCGAATTTAGCATGGATGCTTCGTACTGCACCCGACCATCATCCAGAAACGTCAGTAAAAGTCGACGGCCGAGGCGGTCATCCCAATCGAGCGCGACGTGCCCCGACTGATGAACAATAATGGGCAAGCGACCATTGGCACCCTGATCGCGAATAAATGCGGCGAGATGATCAACAGATTCAGCGCTCATGATGGCATGATCCTGGCCCAGGTCCCACTCTGATTGGCGAATATCGCTTATCTTTTGAGCAGGAAGAACATAGCCGGCATCCTCCAACGCACTGATGATCGCATCGAGCATCTGTGATCGCCGCCACCCCGACATACCTATACCGCTTAACATTACGTTTCAAATACCTGACTTTTCAAACCAATTTTAGCACGAGAATTGGAACCTTCTCAGTGCCTAGTAATGTAGATTACATAAAATCTTATAATACCTTCGTGGCTTCTTAAAAAAAATTCTAAGCTTATACCTTGAGCCGCCCGTACGTTCACGGAAAGGTTAATATGAGTGTGATCCTGATGCGCCCAAGGAGAGCGCGTGATGAACGGAGGCCCCCATGTTATCCAGCTGAAATCCTTAATTACCGCCATTGGTTGTCTCATGAAAACCGGCGACCACATATTTTCATCAAATAGAGGAGCACAAGAAATGAAAAATTTCGTTAATCACGCGCTTAAAAAGCTGCGGGGCGGAAACCTGGCAATTGGCATCAGCATACGTCAATGGCGGACAACCGATATCGGCCGACTTCTTAAACCTACAGATGTTGACTGGGTTAACATTGATATGGAGCATGGCTCCATGACGGTCGACCAAACCGCCGCACTAGCCATCGCTTGCCAGGATTCAAACATCACACCACTAGTACGCGTGCCTGGACTTGAACATCACCACGCCACCCGTGTCCTCGATAATGGTGCGATGGGGGTAATTTTCCCACATGTTGAGACGCCAGAGGATGCCGCGCGCCTTGTCGGCTATTGCAAATACCCGCCTGTTGGCCACCGTTCGGTGGTCGGGCGGATGGTGCATTTTGACTATCGCGCCATCCCGTCAAACGAGATCGCCGAAAAAGCTAATCTTGAAACCATGGTGGTAATCATGCTGGAAACCCCGAAAGGAATCGCCAATGCCAATGCTATCGCCGCCGTTCCCGGAGTTGATGTTATCACCATCGGCCCCGGAGACCTGAGCGCTGAAATGGGCATACCTGGCCAGTTCGACGATCCACAGTTCCTCGATGCTATTGCCGCCAATATAGCCGCCTGCAAGCGTCACGGGGTCATCGCCGGCTGCGGCAACGGCCCGCGACCCGAATTAGTGCGAACCTTCATCGAGGAAGGCGTCCGTTACGTCCAGGCCGGCGGCGACGTCAACTTTATGGCAGCAGGGGCAGCAGGGGCAGTAAAGTCCTTTCGGCGCTGAGATTAGCTGCTTCCTGCCCGCCATGGATCATTACGAGTAGAAGGTCATGATAACGTTTGAGAAGGCCGTAATGTTCAACCTACACTCCGTTAACTAACAAGCGTCCTTCCGTCATTTTCTCGTAAGAGCCGCAGACCGTTCAATATCCAGCGGCATAGCTGGAAATCTCGTCATGATGCGCCTTGAAGTTTTCAGTTGCCGGATCTTGTCTTCAAGGCAAAACGATGATTTTGCCAAAAAAACTCCGTTCCTCTATCAGCGCTTCAGCGGCAGCCGTTTCCGCCAGAGGAAATGTATGGCTAATGACAGGGGCCAACTTTCCTTCAGCGACCAGCCGCAATGCCTCAGCGATATCATCCTGGGTGTAGCCGGTGGAGCCAATGATCTGCAATTCGCGGCGCCAGACATAACGTAGGTCGATTTTAGGATCGAACCCCGCCGTGGCCCCGCAGACCAGCATCCGTCCGTACCGCGCCATGGCACGGATGGAGGGGATAAAGGTATCGCCCCCGGTGAAATTTACCACCACATCGACACCCTTTTTGCCCGTGATTTCCCAGGCCCGGCGGCTGAAGTCTTCGGTTCCATAGTCTATGACGTAATCGGCGCCCATATCGGTGAGCCGCTTGGCCTTTTCGGCCGAGCCGGCAGCTGCAAGGATTTCCGCACCAATCATACGGGCAATCTGCACGCAGGCCGTTCCGACCCCGCCGCTGGCACCAAGGATTAAAATTTTCTCGCCTGCTTTTAGCCCACCAATAGTGATCAGCATACGCAATGCCGTGCCATAGTTGATCGGCACCGCCGCCGCCGTAGTAAAGTCCAGGCCATCCGGTAAGCGCACCAGGTGGCTAACCGGCACCCGAACTTTTTCCGCCAGCCCACCCGGAACTTCTTCACCGATCAAACCTTCCGGCGTTTTGGGGTTAACTACTACCCGGTCGCCCGGATTCCAGCCTAAAGTAGCCACACCTAGACTTTCGACCTCGCCGGCGATATCGCCACCACTGATGAACGGCAGGGGTATTTTCACCCCCGGCATACCTTGGCGCGCCAGCACATCTAGATAATTCAAACCGACGGCGCGAACCCGCACAATGGCGTCACCGGGACGCGGCTCAGGATCTGGCCAATCCCCGTGAACCAGTTTGTCGACGCCACCATGCTCATCAAATCGAACCGCCTTCATGGATTTTAGTTCCTTCATCACAACCTGAACACATACTGTCGGTACTGAACTTACACGACTTTGGCATACAGCGTGACAGCAAGCTTGACCCACTGCCACCCTATGAAGGAGCATGGGGTCAATCCGGCAAATAGCCGGCACGGGGGTGTACATGAAAGCGTTGCTTGAGCCTTACCTGTCGCGGGACCGCTGCAAGAATATCTTCGTTGAATTAGTGAAGGTGCCGAGTCCGCAAACGGATCTATTGGAAGCAGAACCCCAGCTGCGTCGATTCATCGAGACGGCGTTGGAGCCTCATCTACGCGACATCGGCTTCGAGGCCATCCGCTATGATGGCATGGGGAACCTGATTGCCGAAATGGGCAGCAACCGCAATGGCCGCTCCTTAATGCTCATTGCTCACGCCATGAACCAGCCGCCGAATACAATGCCGGACCCTTATGACGGTAATGTCGTCGATGGCGCCCCATACGGTCTACCCGGCGAGGTCGTACGCGGCAAGGGCGCCAGCGAGCAGAAAAGCACCGTAGCCGCCATGCTACACGCGCTGGAAGCCGTGCGCGACGCCAAGGTTCCAATTAATGGAAAACTCTACTTCATCTGTTGCGTCTCGGGCGAAACCGGCCGTATAGAAGCTATTCAGAGCGTCGTCGAAGGCGAAGGTGTCCGCGCAGATATGGCCTTTGTCTATGGCAATCACCTAATGCTACAGATCGGCAACCGCGGCCGCGTCGACGTTGCCATTACCGTTCATGGCCAAGCCTGCCATTCCAGCCGCCCGCATGAAGGCTGCAACGCGGTGACCGGCGCCACCGAAGTCATCCACCTACTGAATTCAGAAATCTCGCAGGAACGTTCCCACCCCCAACTCGGACGGGCAACGCTGACCGTCAACGGCCTACACAGCAGCCCGCGCTCCACCCACACCGTGCAGGGTCGTGTTGACATCCACCTGGATCAGCGCCTGCTGCCCGGCGATGACCCCGACGCTGCGACAGAAGAAATCCGGAAAGTTGCCATGAAAGTGGACGGTATGACCGACCCCGTCAGCGGCAAGCCCTACCGTATTGAGGTTACTCAAGGCGCCTATATGTACCCCAGTCTGGTAACGGCTGAGTCGCCGGCGGTGATACAGCTTAACAAGGCCTTCATGGCAGTGCTGGGCCATGAACCCGAAACCATGTATGGCCAGTCGGCGTTCGATCAGGGCTATCTTAACCATGTCGGAATTTCGACAGTAAACTTCGGCTCGGGCGAGCAAGCCTTTGCCCATACGGACGATGATATCGCCTCGGTGGAGCGCACCTTCGATGCCGCCAGGGTCTATGCTTGGCTGGTCGCCGACTATCTTTCCGACAATGCTTGAGAGGAGAAGATACGCGTGAATGACGAGGTCAATCGCCGCCACAACCTAGGCTATTTCTTCAATGACTCCGTAAAGCAGTTTCCCGACAAGGTCGCCATTTTCGACCTATGGGGCAACCAGGAACGCCAATCCACATATCGCCAACTCGATGACCGCATGACCCGTGTTGCAGTCACCCTGGCACGCCTCGGCATCAAAGCCGGTGAACGGGTTGGCATGATGTGCGGAAACCGTACGGAGTTTCTAGAATTCTTCTTTGGCGCCATGCGAATCGGCGCCATTCCAGTGCCACTTAACAACCGGCTCGGCGACGAGACCCTGTCCTTTATTTTCAAGGATGCTGGTTGTGTCGCCGCTTTGATCGATCCCGGTTGTAATAAGAACGCTATCGACATCGCCGCCGGCGTGCCGTTGCGCCATTGCCTACTTCTCGATGAGACCCATGATGGCTTCCTGTCCTTTGAGGATGAAATGGCCATTGATGCGCCGCCGGTTGCATCGCCGCCCCTGGATGACGACGCGCAGGCCTTCCAACCTTACACCTCAGGCTCCACCGGGCGGCCCAAAGGCGCCATCATGACCCACCGAGGTATGCTCTGGTATATAGACTACAACCAGCGTTACTGGCCAGCGTTGCCGGACGACCGCGGCCTTATCGCCCTGCCGTTGTTTCACAAGAATGCATTGCGCGGCACCGTCAAGCCGCAACTCTTTGCCGGCGGCTCATTTGTACTAATGCCCGGCTATCAGCCAAAAGCGTACCTCGATGCTCTGTCCAAGTACCGCTGCACCTATTCGCGCGGCGTTGCCGCCGTCTTCACCATGTTTCTACAGCACCGCGACTACATCGAAAGCCTCGACCTAAGCGCCCTAAAAAGCATGGCCATCGGTTCCGCCGTGGTCGCGCCGGAACTTCTGGACATGGTTGGCAAAGCATTACCTGGCGTTGCCATTTCCGAAAGCTACGGACTGACAGAAGGCGGCAGCCCGCTACGCGCACCCTTGGATGGTCGCAAGGTACCTGTTGGCAGTGTCGGCGTGCCCGCGCCAGAAATAGAACTGAAGTTGATCGCCCCCAATGGCAGAGAGGATACCAATGAAGGCGAGATTGTCATCCGCTGCCCTTATGTCTGTCTCGGCTATCACAACCAGCCGGAGATTACGGCGCAAAAAATTCAGGATGGCTGGCTTCACACCGGCGACATCTTCTACCGCGACCCGGACGGTTTCTTTTTTTTCCGTAGCCGAATCGACGACATGTTTAGCTGCGGCGGCGAGAATGTTTACCCCAAGGAAGTCGAGAACCTATTGTTCAGTCACCCGGACGTATCGGACACGGTGGTTGTCCCCGTTACCCATGCGGTCAAGGGCCTAGCGCCTGCTGCCATGGTCGTGCCACGAGATGGGGCCACCATTACTGCCGATGACCTCAAGGCCTTCTGCCTGGATAAGGGCCCGGCCTACGCCCACCCCCGCCACATCGATCTGGTTGCTACCCTACCCCTAAATGGCGCCGGCAAGATCGACCGAAACGCCGTGCGAGCACTGCTCAATACCGCTTATATCAAGGTCATGGAGGCCGATCATGCCAACAAGCGGTGATTCGTTAACGATGGAGGACGCCCGCGTCTATGCTGAGGCGATGCTGGCGCGCCCGCCCCTGCACCAATGGCTCGGGGTTCGGATAGGCGACATAGACCTGCAAACCGACACTGTCACTGTTCACCTCCCTCATCGCGCCGAGTTGAGCCGGTCACCAGATCGGGCCGACTACCACGGTGGCATCATCGCCACTCTGATCGATATCGCCGGCCACGCCTGCCTCGCCGCCAAGCTGCGCCGCCGGATGCCTACTATCGACATGCGGATCGATTATCTGCGTCCCGCCGTCGAGACCGATCTGCGCGCCGTTGCCCGGGTAATTCGTTCTGGACGCACCATCGGTCTATGCGACATCGCGGTTTTCGATGATTCCAATCGACAAGTCGCCGCGGGCCGCTGCGTATTCAGCACGCGAGAAAATTAAGAAACGGTTCGATAACTTGGCTCTCTCCAGTCACTCAGAGACCCTACCCGAATCCGCCCGGCTTGAGGACAGCCGGCTGCTTACTGGGCATGGCCGCTTCGTCGCCGATGAAACGGAGGCGAACGAAGCGCACGCCGCCTTCGTTCGCTCTCCCTACGCCCACGCCCTCATCCACACCATCGATACGATGGATGCGGAGAATATGCCCGGCGTGATCGCGATCCTTACGGGCTCCGATTTAAAGGTTTCCGGTTTCGGCGGCATTCCTTGGGATGTACCGCCACCAGGAATACCGGATGATACGCCTATGGGCGCAACGGAGATTGCCGAACCTCAGCCCCTCATCGCCGATTCCCGAGTACTCTATGTCGGTCAGATCGTTGCCATGATAATTGCAGACACCATAAACCATGCCCGTGACGCGGCAGAGACGGTGGCAATTGAATGGCAGGCCTTGTCCACCGTCATAACCTTGGAACAGGCAGTTGCCAAAGGTGCTACGCCGCTATGGCCCGAACAATCTCCTGGCAATGTCTGCTTTACCATGCGCAAGGGCGATCCGGAAGCGACGAAAACAGCCATACGGGCGGCGACACACACGGTCAGCCTGCACCTCCGCAACAACCGCCTAACAGCGAACCCAATTGAGCCGCGCACTTATCTTGGTCGCTATGATGAAAAAACGCGCCGCTACACCCTGCGCACCCAGGCCGGCGCGCCGCATATGGTAAAACGTATCCTGACCGGGAACGTTCTACATATCGACGCCGACAAGCTGCGCGTCATCGTCCGCGATGTCGGCGGGGGCTTTGGTATGAAGAATGCCGTCTTTCCCGAAGAAGCTCTGGTATTGATCGCCGCCAAGCATGTTGGCAGCCCTGTCCGTTGGCAGGGGGAAAGGGGCGAATGCCTGCTCACCGATGTAGCTGCCCGCGATCAGGTTTGCACCATCACGCTCGCCCTGGATGCCGAAGGCCAATTCACAGGGCTGAAAGTCCGGACGCTCGCTAATCTCGGGAGTTACCTCGCCGGGCGCGGCGTCATTTCACCAGCTAACGCCGCCAAGGTCGTCTCTGGATGCTACCGGATACCCGCCGTAGACTTGGAGGTACGCGGCATTTACACTAATACCATGCCAACCGCGCCCTATCGTGGCGCGGGCCAACCGGAGCAGATCTATTTTCTCGAACGTATCATTGATGCGGCGGCACGACAGACAGGCATCGACCGAGCCGCGTTGCGCCGACGCAATATGCTCCGCCCCAACGATCTACCTTATAATACCCCCTGCGGCATACGATACGAAGAAGGCGACTTTTCCTTTGCGCTCGATGCGGCAATTAAACGGGCAGAGTGGACAAGCTTCGCCGCCCGACAAGAAGAGGCCTTAGAAAATGGTCAATGGCGCGGTATTGGCGTCGCCATGTCATTCGAGGCCAAGGCTATGGACCGGCCCGAAAACGCAATCATTCGTATAGGTAGCGACGGCAGGGCCGAAGTTATCGTCGGTACAATTTCCAGCGGCCAAGGGCACGAGACCGCATACGCGCGGCTGATATCAAAAAAGTTAGCCATTCCCGTCGATGCCATCACGGTCATTCAAGGAGATACGGATTTAGTGGCCCAAGGTGGCGGCACCGCCGCCAGCCGCTCAATCTTAATCGGTGGGTCGGCCATCGCCATAGCGTCGGACGTACTTATCGAAAAGGCACGAATGCTCGCCGCCGAAGCGCTGGAAGCAGCGGTAACCGATCTCGAGTTTGTCGAAGGTACGTTTCAGATACGGGGAACTGACCGTCATATCACCCTGGCAGCGCTAGCTGTTGAAAATCAACTATCCGGC
>CAUZNJ010000041.1:0-11919 GCA_963580965.1 Alphaproteobacteria bacterium
ATGACCACGTCATATTCGATAAATTCCCGTTCAACCGCTTCCATCACATCCTCGACCGACAGTTAGAAGGCACCCAGGCAGCAACTCAATTTAGCAAACTTATAAAGCACTATGGCACCAGAATGAAACATTTGGCAGGATCAAGTCCCAGGCGGCTAGCAATGTCGGAGGCGAGGCACGTCAAGCCATAACCATACCGACTGCTAGCGCGTCGATCTATTGACGCCCGAAACCTATACTTGGTCTTTACCAGGTGACTTTCTACTTTCACGATAGGCAATATAACTTGCCGATGCGACAACGATTGTGCTGCCAATCCAGGTGAAAACTGTTGGCACTTCGGCAAAAACAACATAGCCAATCATCGCGATCCAGATCAGGCGAATAAATTCCATTGGCATGACGACTTGGGCATCCCCCCACTTCAGGGCTTGCGCCACCAAGGTCTGACCAATAGTGCCAAGCACGCCAATGGCGATCAGCCAAGGTATGTCGCTAAGCGACGGCCAAGTCCAAACGAATAAAGCGGGAATCAAGGACAGGGGCATAACTAGCGTGACCATATAGGCGGATATGGTTAGCGCTGATTCCGTACGCCCTAGACGCTTGATGAGAATCAGTACGATAGCCCAGATTCCCGCCGAGGCGAAGGCCGCCATCGCCCCGCCGCTGATGGCCTGGACGCCAGGCCGTAAGATAATCATAGCGCCGACAAAGCCGGCAAGGATAGCAAGCCAGCGGCGAATGCCAACTTTCTCGCCAAGCATTGGAATGGCTAGGATAGTGGCAAATACCGGAGCGGCAAAGCCAAGCGCCGTAACCTCGGCTAGGGGTGCGGTTGCCAACGCCATAAAAAAGAGCAACATCGCCGCGGCATTGAGAAGGGCACGCAACAAGTGCAATGGCAGGCGGCGGGTTTGAAGTAGACCTCCGTGGCTGCGCAGAATCAGTGGTGCCAGAAGCAAGAAGCCAAACATATTGCGAAAAAATGCAATCTCGAAAGGATGTATGTCGACCGAAACGTGACGGATGATGCCGTGCGAAGTGGCGAATAGGATGGTGCTAGCCAGCATAAAAAATATGCCCCGCACGTTCGCTGGTAGGCTGTTGAAACCCGGAACTAATCCTCTTAAAAGCACGGCAAGCCTTCTTAGCGGTGACAGAATCAGCGGGTCACATCGGCCGCACTGGTGGCGGTTATCATCATCACACCTAACCGACTGAACTGGAAGGTGAGATGGCTCTCACTAGAAACACCTTCAGAACAGGCCCTATTAAAGCGATCCATCCTTCGTTCATACCGTACCTTGGCATCTAAAACCTTACGCTTTGTACTTTAGGCGAACAAATTGAACGGCAGCGCCGGACCTCCAGGACGCCGGCACCGGAAGATTATTTGGAAAGCCCGTCTACCGCTACCCGTGCCTAGATTCAAGACGGGCAAAGGTTTCGGAAAACCACGCCTTCGCCTTGGGCAGTGCACGGGTTTGGCTGAATTGATAGTCTTTAGTCGCCGACATTTCCGCACTATTCTAGGATCAAAGTACGGACGTAATCTGGAGGCTCAAATACTCATGTCCATCACCGTCAATCCCATCAACCCGAAACGCCCCAGTTTCGCCGGAGTGGTCAGCGGCATCGATCTGCGCCAAGCCGATGCCGGCATGCGGGCTGACATCGAGTTGGCGCTGGACACATACGCCGTCCTAGTGTTTCACAATCAGCCGTTCTCTGATGAAGAGCAGCTTACCTTCAGTTCACCCTTTGGTTTTCTCGAATCAAGCCGCGGCTCCGTGCACCCCAAACACACGCATCGCTTCGACAACCGGCTATCCGATATTTCGAATCTCAGGGCCGACGGCAAAATCCGGCCGACTAACGACCGGCGCTGGATGTCGACGTTAGCCAACCGGCTTTGGCATTCCGATAGTTCCTTCAAGCCAACTCCAGCCAAGTATTCCATGCTGTCTGCACGCATCTTGCCATCCTGGGGCGGCGAAACCGAATTCTCCGACTTACGCGCCGCTTACGACGCGCTACCCCCGCGTATTAAAGCCAAGATCGAAGATCTAGTGGCAATGCACTCTATTAAATATTCACGCGCCAAGCTTGGATTCGCCGATTTTTCGCAGAATGAAATTGCACTGAACAAACCGGTGCCACAGACAATTGTCCGCACCCATCGAGGCTCAAAGCGCAAGACCCTCTACCTCGCCTCCCACGCTGGTGAGGTTATTGGCATGTCCGTACCGGAAGGCCGCATGCTACTGCACGACCTGATCGAACACGCAACCCAGCCCGAGTTCATCTATAGCCATACCTGGGCAGTCGGTGACTTTGTCATCTGGGACAACCGCTGTGTCATGCACCGCGGTCGTGATTTTGACATGAGCGAGGTCCGCGACATGCGCCGCACCACGGTCGGCGACATTGCGCCGACCCTTGAACAGAAGAAGGTGCAGGAAGAAACCGCCTAGAAAAAGAGGCTGACCATGATGGCATAGCCGCGCCATTTGGCCTGCTGGGGGGAAAGCGTCACATGAAACACACCATCCCCCAGCATCCTAGCTGAACGTCACCGCGCTCTTGCTGTCCGACGCTTTGCGGATGGCATCGATCAGGTGATGCAAGCCGACGGCGGTATCGAAAGTCGGATGGCTCTCGGCCTCACCGCGGATTGCCCGGTTGAACCGGGCATACATCTGCCCGACGTTGAAGGCCTCCTCTTTCGGATGCCCTGCCGAGGTAATGGTAAAGCGGTCGGGCACGCTCAGGCGCTCCAGTTTATTGTTTCCCTGGGCTCCCATGATCACGACGTCGTTGAGCTGCGGCGAATCCGGGCCAGCAACTGTCAGCGTCCCTTCCCGGCCATAGACTTCCATACGGTAGCCATTACCGGCGAAAGGCACGACGCCGACGTGGATCGAGGCAGCGGCACCGTTGACTAACCGCCCACCAATCAGGACATGGTCGGGTGAGGTGACATCAACCATCTGATGGGTGCCAGTGTCGAGCCACTGTTTTACCTGGGTCGATATGACCGCATTAAAGCGCCCAATTTCGCTAACAGTGAAACGCATGGCGTCCAGGGTATGGCCGTTGGCGATGGTCAAGGTATTTGCTCCGAGGGTGGCGTCGTGCTGCCAGGTGCGGTGCGACGGGCGTTGCAGAACTCCCTCGCGTATCAAGCTGACCTGGACCGCCATAATCTCGCCTACATACCCCCCTTCGAGCAGTTCCTTCACGTACAGCATGCCGGGATTGACCCGGGATTGCAGGCCAATCGCCGTTTTTAGCCCCTTTGCCTTGGCCAGCGCCGCCAATTCTTCGGCCTCCGCCGTCGTTTGCCCCAGAGGCCATTCGCAATAGACGTGCTTACCAGCCTCCAGTGCCGCTTTAACAGGGCCGTAATGGGACGGGACACGTACAACCACGGCGACCGTATCGATCTCGGGCGAAGCAACCATCTTTTCATAGTTGCTGAAGGCCAGCTTGGCATTCCAGGCGTTGCGCGCCGCCTCGGCTGTTTGCACCTTGGTAGTGCAAACAGCGGTCAGCTCCACGTCCTGGCTGTCCTGTACCGCCGGCAGGTGCGACCGTGACGACCAGGTGCCGCTGACGCTGGCGCCGATCAGTCCTAAGCGAATTTTATCTGCCATGGCTGTATTCCTTTTTATTGAACCCTAAAGGTTAGCTAGAAACCCGCCAACCACCGCAAATTCTTGAATATGTAAACTACCCCTAAAACGGTCACCAAATACTAGTGCACAATAGCTAGCTTGTTGCGTCCACTACCGCAGATAGCCCATCAATCCAACAGTTCGGGAATGACCCACAATGGCGCCGAGCCCCGGGCGACACGCTGAACATTGTCAAATCCATTGCGCACCCGCGCCGTATTGCTCTCGAAAGTAGGGCCCGCCAAATGCGCAGTAAAAACGACATTCTCGAGGGCGAACAGCGGATTATCGGCGGCTGGCGGCTCCTGATCAAAAACGTCAAGGCCGGCGCCGGCTATTATGCCGTTTGAAAGGGCGTTATAGAGCGCGACTTCATCAATTACCGGCCCGCGTGATGTGTTGACAAGGTAGGCTGACGGCTTCATCAACGCCAGCTCTTCAGCACCAATTAGATGACGGGTTGAATCGTTCAGGGGCGTGTGCGGGGAGACGATATCCGACGTCTGCAATAGTTCCCGCAACAGCCTGAAGCGGACGCCGAGCGCGTCCTCTTGATCCTCTGTCAGGCGCGCGATGTCATAGTAGATGACATTCATGCCGAAGGCAGCCGCCAGCCGCGCCGTTTTCTTACCGATCGTCCCCAAACCAATAATACCGAGGGTCTTAGTACGAACCTCATGCACGCGCGGAGTGCTGTTGCCACGCCATCGCCCAGCGGCCACGCTGGTATGCTGTCGGACAAGCTGACGCGATACAGCGAGCATCAGCAGGATGGCGTGTTCGGAGACTGCAACCGAATTAGCGCCGCCATTGTTGGAGATAGGCACACCGGCCCGCTTGGCAGCAGCGGTATCAGCCTTGTCGTAACCGGCGCTGAGCAACTGGATAAGCTTCAGCTTGGGGGCAATGCGAAAAAGTTTTTCATCAACAAGCCCATCAACGAACCCTACCAGATATTCAGCGTCATGCATGGCTTCCTTATATTCAGCACTGTCCGCAGCGGCGACGATAAAGTCGAAGCCGGACGGTGCCATTTCGCGGGCGACAACCGCGGCATCGGGAAAATCAGTGACGAAAACTATTTTTGGATTCATGGAACCACCCAAACTTCTTTTATGGTTATTAGCGATCTTTGTCGCGCAGACAACCGGCCGCACGTGCGGAAGTTACTTTTTAGGCCATATACCAGCATTACCGCCAGTCCAACGTTTGGATACCCCTTTTTTTCAATCGACAGGGAGGTATCATCTAATTAATTCGCCTTTTGCCTTCAGTTATTTTCTTGTTCGATGTCATATGACCGGCAATCCTCTATCGGCACGACAGGAGCCCATAAGATGAAGCTTTCCATAGGAATCGGTGGCTATGACAGGACATGGCCCCTGATCGCCGGTGCCATCAAGATGGATGGCACCGAACTGAACTGGGAAATCGTTCCGCCAGAAGTAGCCTTTGTCCGCGGCCAGGTAGATGGCAACTATCAGCTATCTGAACTTTCATTCTGCACCCACCTGGTCCAATTGGCGCGGGGCACAAACCTTTACACCGCGATTCCCGTCTACCCCTCGCGCTCCTTCCGCCACAGCGCCATCTATGTCCGTGCCGATGCCGGCATCGAACGCCCCGAAGACCTGATCGGCAGAAATATAGGTGGGTCAGAATGGCAGTTGACGGCCAACGTCTGGGCACGTGGTATTCTTTCGGACGATTACGGCGTTTCCGTCGACAAGGTCCACTGGTACTTCGGCGGCATAGATGTGCCAGGAAGAAGTGAAAAGGTACCTCTGACTCTGCCACCCCACATTAAAACAACACGTATCGCCGCTAACGAGACACTGTGGTCACTAATGAGCAAGGGCACTTTGGATGCCATCATAGGGCCACGCGCACCGGCAGCCTTCATTGCCGGCAATCCTCGTGTCCGCCGGCTGTTTGCCGACGTCAAAGGGGCAGAACAGGACTATTTTCGCCAGACCGGCATATTTCCCATCATGCACCTTCTGGGAATCCGCAACGATGTCCTAGCGGCGCATCCGGAATTGCCCCCAAAACTATTCAACGCCTTCGAGGCAGCGCGCTTCCGAGCGCGCTGCGACCTAGATCAGGTTGCTTATTTGCATGTCATGCTGCCATGGCTCATCGACCATATAGCCGAAACCAAACAAGTAATGGGAGACGACTATTGGACCTATGGGGTCGACGGTAACCGGAAAACTATCGACACCATGTGCCGCTATGCCTTCGAGCAGGGTTTGACGGATCGAAAAATAGCTATCGAGGAACTATTTGCGCCGGAATGAGCAATTAACCATAGGCCTTGCGATTATGGGCTACCAAGCGGTACAGCCAATGGACCCATCGGAGCAAGAGTGATAGATTCAATTCTGCTGCCTGAATGAGGTGGGTGGCTCTGTATCACATTTCCATGCCCCTGCGTCCGAGATTGACACCTCCACCAGCGCGGTGGGCCTCAATTATAGTCTGTATTAGAAACCATTTGGTGAATTTACAGCGTGGCTGAAACGGTTTCGGCGATTGGCCGATTGTCTTCGCTAGAAAGCGACCGCACCAATATAGAGGTGACTGGCGAGGGCTTGTCTGTCCTGCTACGCATCGTCCGTATGGCGCTGCGCTATCGTTGGCGGGTCGGGCTTGCCCTCGCATCAACTGTCGCCGCGGCGAATTTCCAGCTGATGATCCCGCAGTTTCTCGGCGACGCTGTAAATCATGCGCACGCCTTACTGGGCAGCAATGCCGACCCAGCGGTGGCGCGCGCCGCCTTGACCCATACTGCGTTGATGCTATTTGGCGTGGCCGTGCTGCGCGGCCTATTTACCCTAGTTCATAATTATATCGGCGAGAGTGTCGGGCATTACGTTGCCTATAATCTGCGCATGGCGTTCTACGCCAAACTGCAGCAACTTGGCTTCGGCTACCATGATCATATGCATACGGGTGAGTTGATCACGCGGGGCATGCTAGACATCGAAGGCGTTCGCACATTCTTTAACTCTGCCGTAATACGCCTCATCCTACTCGCCAACCTGCTTGGAATTGGTACCTGGCTACTGCTCAGCACCGACTTGGTGCTAGGGCTTCTCAGCCTCAGTTTCGTGCCCTTTGTCGCATGGCGCTCAAGCGCAGTGAAACTGCAGTTACGCCGATTGTGGTTGGAGTTGCAGGAACGGCTCGGCGTGCTGTCGCGCATCATGGACGAAAACCTCAATGGTATCCGTGTGGTGCGTGCCTTTGCCGCACAGGATCACGAGATGGCACTATTCGATGTCTGCTCCGACCAGGCCTTGGACGTCGCGCGGCGAAGAGTAAGCGCCCGTGTCGTTAACACCACACTAATGACGTTCTCCTATTTCACCGCCATGGGTCTAGTGCTTTGGGTTGGTGGACTGAAGGTCATAGATGGTGAATTAACCGTCGGCGGACTAACCGAATTCCTCGCCTTCATGACCATACTACAAATGCCCGTGCGCCAACTTGGCATGCTGGTCAATTCCGTCGCCCGGGGGTCAACCTGCGGCATACGGCTGTTTGAGGTTCTGGATACAGAACCGGCGGTGCGCGATGCTCCAGGAGCGAAGCCTCTCGACGCCAGCGACAGCACGCTTAACTTCGAGGACGTGTCGTTCGACTACGGTGCTGAGTCAGAGCGCCCGACGATCAGCGGTATCAGCTTCACCGCGCGGCCAGGCCAGGCCGTCGGCATTGTCGGTCCGCCAGGTAGTGGTAAGTCAACCATTGCTAATCTGATTCCCCGCTTCTACGAAGTTACAGCCGGCCGAATCACCATTGGTGGACAAGACATCCGCGAGGTGACGTTAAAGTCCCTACGTGATGCCGTTGGCGTGATACAGCAGGACGCATTCGTATTCACCACATCGATTGAGAATAATATCGCCTATGGCGACCCATGGGCCGTCGACGAGCACATAGCCGACGCCAACAGCCAGGCCCAACTTCACGAATACGTCGCACGTCTGCCCGACGGCTACGGAACGTTAGTGGGCGAACGCGGGGTCTCGCTGTCCGGCGGTCAGCGCCAACGCATGACCATCGCTCGGATGGTCATGCTAAAGCCGCAGATCATGGTATTTGACGATTCAACCGCATCCGTCGACGCCGCCACCGAACGGCGCATCCGCGCCGCTCTAGCCGAGATATCCCGGGACCGGGTAACGCTTATCATTTCGCACCGGTTAAGTTCGCTGATGCATGCCAATGAGATCTTATTTATTGAGGGAGGGCGCATCATCGAACGCGGCTCGCATGCTGAACTACTGGCCTTGGGCGGGCGCTATTACGACCTCTATACCTTGCAAATTCGACCTGACGAGGACGTCATTAGCGACCTGGTAAGGGCGCCATGACTTCCAGGACCAACACGGCGGTTCGGCCGCCAAAGGCCGTCGTCGGCTCCCAGGTCAACCAAGAAGAGCAGATATTTGGCGAGGCCTTTAACGGTCATATCGTCCGCCGATTCTTCGGCTATCTGAAGCCCTACCGCACGCGGTTAGCCATCGCAGTAATTGCCGTTCTGGTGTACACTGCAACCCAGCTCACCATACCATTAATTGTCCGCTACGCCATTGACGATGCGTTAATCGTTGGCGCCGGCGATCGCGCGGTTGTGGAAGCCGCCGTCATCTTTTTCGCCGCGATGATCATCCTTAATTACGGCGCCAACTATGTGCAGGAATTGCTAGTCGGCTGGACAGCGGAGAACATACTAATCGACTTGCGTCGCGCCATGTACGAACGCATACAGCGCGTCGCCCTGACCTTCATGGATAAAACGGAGGCCGGACGGCTGATGTCGCGGCTGCAGGGCGACGTCTATTCCATGCAAGAATTCCTCGACACATCAGTCTTTGCCATTGGCGATTTTGTGTTGCTGATCGGCATCATGACCGTTCTTCTAATCCTCGACATGCAGCTTGGCCTGCTGACCCTATCCGTAGTGCCGGCCCTATTCCTTGTGCGCATCGTATGGTTGCCAAGGGCGAGGAGAGCCTTTTTACGGGCACGCATTACTTCCTCTGCCGTCAACGGCGCACTGGCTGAGGCTATCCGCGGGGTTCGCACGGTACAGGCAATGAACCGCGAGACGGTCAACGAAGAGCTCTATGAAGAAAAGGCGCGGGACAGCCTAGATTCGCACCTCAGCGCCACCCGTCTAGCTCAGATTATGGTTCCCATCGTCGACACCCTGACCGGCTCGGCGATGGCCATTGTCATCATCGTCGGCGGCGGCATGGTACTGGACAAGGAACTCGACCTCGGCGTCATGGTCGCCTTTTTCTTTTACATCCAGCGATTTTTTGATCCGATTCGTTCTTTGACCATGCAGTACAGCGTCATGCAACGTGCAATGGCGTCAGGCCAACGGGTTTTTGAAGTCATCGACGTCGCAAACTCCATCGAGGACAAACCCAACGCCACCGATCCAGACGAGATTGATGGTTCTGTTGAGTTCCGCAATGTCACCTTTGGCTATAACCAAGACCAGCCGGTCCTGCGCGACATCAGCTTCCGCGTCAACCCAGGCGAGACGGTGGCGCTGGTCGGACCGACTGGGTCGGGCAAGACAAGCTGCATGGCTTTGGCACACCGCTTCTACGAAGTCTGGGAAGGCGAAGTCCGGGTCGGTGGCCACGACGTGCGCGACGTGACCCAAAAAAGCCTTGGGCGCCATGTCGGCATGGTATTACAGGAGCCGTTCCTGTTCACCGGGACAGTATTCGAAAACATTCGATACGCCCGTGAGGACGGGACGTTGGAACAAGTCGTCGCTGCCGCCACGGCGGTAGGCGCCCACGACTTCATCTCCAACCTACCGCAGGGTTACGAAACGTTAATGGAGGAGCGCGGTGGCAACCTATCATTGGGCCAGCGCCAGCTAATCAGCTTCGCCCGTGCCATCGTCGCCGATACCCGTATCTTAATCCTCGACGAAGCGACGGCAAGCATCGATAGCTATACTGAAATGAAGATTCAGCAGGCCCTGAAAGTCCTACTCAAGGGCCGCACCGGTATGGTCATCGCCCATCGTCTAGCAACAATCCGTGGAGCCGATCGTATTATAGTGTTGCAGGACGGACGTATCCTAGAGACCGGAAATCATCACGAACTGATGACGCTAGACGGCCTTTATGCACGACTCTACGCAATGAATTATGCGTCATTTGACGACATTCCCGATGAGGTGGTAGCCGAGGCCTTAGAGGGACATAGGGCAACCTGAGGCTCCGCATACCATGACCAAAATTCTTACGCCTAACTCAGGCGCGGTCGAGCACGGCGAGCATCTCTGCAATGGTGGCTAATTTCGCGCGTGGTGCGGGTGCCTTGGCCGCAGCTTCCTCTGCGGTACGAATTGTCTGCCAGTCCGTAATGTCGGTCATGCGAACGTTGCCTCCCACGAGATGTTTCTCCAGAAGGGCCCGGCCCGGCTTTGATCCAGACACAATATCCTGGAGGATGTGTTCTGCCGCCACCACGCCATCAGGCCGATTAGAGGCAATGACGCCGCTCGGCCCCCGCTTGATCCAGCCAACGGCATAAAGGCCAGCGGCAACGCGGCCATCTTCGTTGGGAATGATGCAAGCCCTATCATCGAACGGGGCGCCTGCCATGGGGATTGAGCGATAACCGACGGCTGGAATGACAAGACCACAGGGAATATCGAACATCTCGCCGGTCCCAATAGAGCGCCCATCCACAACGCGAGTGCGTTCCAGGTGAAGCCCCTCGACCCGCTCATCACCGAGAACCTCAACCGGCGACGCATAGAAAACAAAATGGACGGCTTTAGGTTTATTGGCACGGCCGCATTCAGCGAATTCCTTCAGGGTAGCAAGGTTGCGTTCTTTAAGCCGCAGATCACGGCTATTCCAATCGCCCTCCACAGCGGCGGGAAGCTGAGCCGGATTGACCTGCGGCACGCAGGTTTCTAGACGGCCCATCTCGCGCAGTTCAACGTTGCTGAATTTAGCTTCGATGGGCCCACGACGACCGATGATGTATACGTCGGTGAGTGGGCTGGCTTGGATTGCTTGTGCCGCGTAATTTGACAGATCTGTATCGGCCATTTCTTCGGCGGTTTTGAGCAGTACCCGGGCAATATCAATGGCGACGTTGCCAACGCCGACGATGCAGGCGGATTTAGCCCCAAGATCCGGATCGAGATCGCGGAAATCGGGATGCGCGTTGTACCAGCCAACGAAAGCAGCAGATCCGTAAACGCCTTTCTTGTCTTCGCCGGGCACACCCATTTTTCGATCAAAGGGTGCGCCACAGGCAAGCACGACGGCATCGTACATGCCACGTAGTTCGTCGAGGCTGATGTCAAGGCCAACTTCAACGTTGCCAAAGTAACGCACGCTGCCTTGTAGGGCGACTGTTTCGAATTTCTGCTGAATTTTTTTCGTCGTCTGATGGTCAGGCGCGACGCCGGCCCGAATCAAGCCAAATGGCGTCGGCAGCTTGTCGATAATATCGATCTGAACACCGCCATCCTTCAAGAGGGCATCGGCGGTGTAAAAGCCCGCCGGTCCCGATCCGACGATGGCAACAGTGATCGGCATGTTAGCCCCCCTGGTAAGGCACGCTGGGGAATCCCCGTTTATCTTAATTATTGTCTTGGCCGGTATTTTCCAGTTCGGAGCATCAGCTGCTGATGCCGTTATCGCTTGCACCATTGGTCCAGGTATGACCCTGACGCAACATGGCGTTAAGGTCGGGCTTGTCGCCCTTTTTCCGTGCCGCCTCCCCCTGTGCAGCGATGCCAGATTCGTATGTGGCGCCAGGAGCACAGTACAGAACGCCAAGTGCCACCGGCATCGGAGGCTCCAAGGCCGCGAGCATGGCAGCAAGACCACTGCTGCCCTCGTCATGGACGAGAATATCAGCCTCCGTGATGCCGCCCTCGCCGACGATGACAACTTCTAAATCAAATGTTCCAGGCTTAACACGCAGTCCCTTGTTGCCGTCCTTACCGAAGAGCAAGTGACTTCCGTGTTCCACATGCACCTGTGCATCGGCTGCCACATCGCGACCGGTGAAACCTTCGAATGCGCCATCATTGTAGACGATGCAGTTTTGTAGAATTTCAACGAACGAGCAACCCTGGTGGGCATGGGCGCGAGCTAGCATGACCGGCACGTGCTTGAGCTGAGTATCGGCAGTGCGTGCAACGAAGCGGGCTCCTACTCCAAGAGCAAAACGG
>CAUZNJ010000042.1:0-11584 GCA_963580965.1 Alphaproteobacteria bacterium
GGGGTGCGCGAGCGGGTTATCGCTGACATCGCGGCGGTGTTTGATGGCCGACTGATCTGGGGCGAGGATTTGATGACATTTGATATAGGAAATCCCGTCTGAGGCATGACGGATACCTGCCGCCGCGGTGCCTTGACAGGCGGGACGTCAAAATCACATTATCCGCCGTCCTTGCGGCCTGCTGGCTGCCGGGGCGTTCCCATGGTTGGGGCCGTAGCTCAGATGGGAGAGCGTCGCGTTCGCAATGCGAAGGTCAGGAGTTCGATCCTCCTCGGCTCCACCAACCTGCCTCGCGCTTGGCATGCGGCGCTGGCCTTCGGCTTGAATTATGAGATTCATAATGGGGGTAATTAGGTCAACAATGTTGCTAACCTGCATCTGACCATGGCCTTGCCGAACAGCGAAATATTCGAGTTTTTGTTGCCAAAAAAGGCCCAGCAGTTGGGTATTCTTAATGATATCCAGATCGATCAACGCGGCCATGTGCGGGCGCCAGATGGTCCAGGACTGGGCATTGAGCAGCATACGGTTGGTGAGCTGCGCTAAGATTACTTTTGACCATAGGCATCGTAGAAATCAAAACTGAGGGAAATTCATGGCAGACCAGCATGCTGATATAGTTATGGCGCCGCCATTTCAGGCCCTCAACGATGATCAGAAGGATCGCATCCGTAAAGCTGCGGGCAGCATGTCATGCCTGTTTGTCGAATCGAAAGATATAGATTCGGTAGCCACTGGCGCTGAGATCGTCGCCTGCCGGTATGGCCACGACCTCAGTTTTTTTTCCCGTACGCCACGACCCAAGTGGGTACATTGCTGGAGCGCCGGCATTGACGAGATGGCCGGCCCGGAGGTCGCTGATAGCGGCGTACTGCTGACCTGCGCCAAGAGCAACGGCGCTATTGCACTTGGCGAGCATGTCTTGATGCTGATGCTGATGTTGCAGCGGAACATGTTGAAATGGCTAGAAAACCAGCGACGTCGTGAATGGTCCAAGCACCCCATTGGAGAGTTGTACGGTAAGACCTGCGGTATTATCGGTCTTGGTTATATCGGCAAGGAGACGGCGTTGCGGGCCAAGGCCTTTGGCATGCGGACCATCGGGATCAAGCGGAACAAAGAACCGGTCGCCAATGTCGATGAGATATTTGATCGTAGCGAGCTGCACAAGCTGTTAGCCGAGTCCGATTTCGTCGTCATTACAGCGCCTCATACGCTGGAAACTGACAACATGATCGATGCGGCGGCCTTGGCGGCTATGAAACAGTCGGCGTTTATTATTTTGGTCTCGCGCGGTAAAATCATTGACGAAGAGGCGCTGTTTTCGGCCCTCAAGGACGGCCGCATTGCTGGTGCAGGGCTCGATGACTTTGCCATCGAACCGCTGCCATCCTCGAGCCCCTTATGGACGGCGCCAAATACCATCATCACGCCGCACAATGGCCCTAGTTCACGTGAAACCGCCGATCGTGGCGTCGAAATCTTCATCGACAATCTAGGCCGCTGGCAGGCGGGCAAGGAGATGCGGAATATCGTCGATCTGGCGGCGGGCTACTGAGAAAAATTATTAGTCCTCTATGATGCGAAATGCTGCAAACGATTCGAGTCCCATTTACCGTATGACCCAGCTAGATCGCCGCATTCTCTATCCGCCTATTGAGCCTTATAACGTTGGCCGACTGACGGTCACGATCCCGCACGAAATATATTTCGAGGAATCGGGAAATCCCAACGGCAAGCCGGCAGTATTTCTCCACGGCGGTCCAGGGGCGGGGTGTTTGTCCGACAGCCGGCGGCTGTTCGATCCCGATGCCTATCGTATCGTGTTGTTCGATCAGCGAGGGTCGGGCAAGAGCACGCCGCATGCATCGCTTGTTGATAATACCACATGGCACCTTGTCATGGACATGGAGGCCTTGCGCCAGCACCTCGGCATTGACCGCTGGCTGGTTTGTGGAGGCTCGTGGGGCTCGACCTTAGCGCTGGCCTATGCCGAGAGCCATGCGGATCGTACGACAGAGCTGATCCTACGCGGCATCTTTATGCTGCGGCGAAAGGAATTGGAATGGTTTTATCAGGGCGGGCCCGGCGCAGATGGTAGTCAGGGAGCCGGGGCGCTGTTTCCAGACCTATGGGAAAAATTTGTCGAACCGATTCCGAGTGCGGAGCGGGGTGATATGATCACGGCCTATCATCGACGACTGACGGGAGATGACGCTGGCATGCAGTTGCATGCCGCCAAAGCCTGGAGCACATGGGAAGCGGCAACCCTGTCCCTGTTGCCCGATGATTCGCGAGTTAGCGAGATGGGTGACGATCAATTCGCACTCGCCTTCGCTCGCATCGAATGCCATTACTTTCTTAACGGCGGGTTCTTCGACGTCGATGATCAATTGTTGCGCGATATCGGCACTGTTCGCCATATCCCCGGTGTCATCATTCAAGGCCGCTACGATGTGGTCACGCCGGCTAAATCGGCCTGGGATCTGCATCGGGCATGGCCCGAAGCAGCCCTGCGGCTGGTGCAGGATGCCGGCCATGCCCAAAGCGAGCTAGGTATTCTAAGCGAGCTGGTGCTTGCGACAGATCGTTTTCGTGGAGCAAGGCCATGATGACGAGGTCATCTTCTCTCAACCCTATTTGAGAACCTAGTATCCAGAGATGGTGGCGCCACGCAGCCGCAAGCAGCTGTTAGAGGTCATATTATCAGGAAGCATAGTCAAAGTGGTGTCGCTGGTTTAGCGCGCTAGACGAAATTTCGGCGCGCGGTGTGTATGGAAGGGAAAGGAAAGGCAAATGAGGAGGCAAACTATGAACGAACGGCTGTCCGATGAGGCGCGACGGGTGCTACTTGCCGAACGTCGTGAATGGGCGCTTGTCGCAGGCCGCGATGCCATTACGCGCAGCCTCCGGTTTTCCGACTTTAACCACGCCTTCGGCTTCATGTCCCAGGTCGCGCTAGCGGCTGAGAAAATGGGCCACCATCCGGAATGGTTCAATACTTACAATAAGGTGGAAATAACACTTAGCACGCATGATGCCGGGGGCATCACGGAAAAGGATGCGGCGCTTGCCCGCTTTATCGATGACCTTACCGGTGATCTCGCAGTATCCTGAAGATCGCGACGTTAGGTTAGCATCAGACAATTGGAAGCGTCGTTTTGATCCTTGCAGGTTAGTCACTGACAGCACGAGCTATACGCGAAAGGGCTGCTTCGCGACGTGCCGTATAGGTGGAGGAGACGAAAATAATCCCGGCACCGATCCAGACCCATATATCGGGAACCTCCGCAAAAAAGGCGAACCCGATCAGGGCGGCGAAAAGCAGCTTGGAGAAATCAAAGGGTAGCACCGCCGAAGCATCAGCTTCGGAGAAGGACCGCGCGTGGCATTGGTGACCGGCGGTAACCAGTAGACCCATGATGGCGATCCAGCCAAGCTGTGCCAGGGTGGGTGTCTCCCATACGACGAATGCAGGGATACCCGTTAGCGGGACTGCTACCGCATACAGATAAAAGACGACGGTGTTCGGGTTCTCAGTGCGCATCAACAGCTTTAGAAGGAGCGTACCCCACGCGGTGGCGGCGGCGCAGAGAATGGCGAGGCCCGCGCCGGTGCTGAGGCCGGAGGCTTCCGGGCGGACAATCAGCAACATGCCGAAGAACCCTACGCCGACGGCTGACCAGCGCCGAGGGCCAACCCGCTCACCCAACACGAATGTTGCGCAGGCCGTGGCGAAGAGCGGCGCGGTGAAACCAATCGCCGTGGCGTCGGCGAGGGGGATGCGGGCAACAGCTGCGCCCCAGGCTAGCATGGAAACGGCATTGACTGCAGATCGCCCGCAAAGAAGCCAAGGCCGCGTGGCGTGGAGGACGTTGCGATGGTTGCGGAGCATCCAGGGAAGCATGATCATTAGGCTGACGACATTGCGCAGGAATACGACCTCGGAGGAGGGCAAAACCTGGGAAATATCGCGTAGCATGGCGCCCATGCACGTGAACAGAAAGCACGATAGCACCATCCACGTGGCGCCTCGAACGAATGGGGGTAGACCATTCGCAGCAGTGCGGATGGCATTTACTACTAAATTAAGGATCACCCACCCAACATAATCTATTTGGCGGTTGCTCCGCCATGGTAATAGTTACGAGTAATTCGACAGACACAGCATTATTGTCGAAGGCGTACTTTGTCTCATTATTCTGCGCATGGGGCGACCGAGGGTCGTAGAGGCAGTTCTAAAAAATGGTGTGCCTTTTTCAGCATCGTTTTCGAACCAAATGCGCCTCTGATGGCGAGGCCATCAGGGGATTTTTCCGTGAGGTGCCGTTGGCCTGGCGGCACTTGCCGGCGAGAATTTTATGGCGTTGGCGATCATGTGCTTCTGGAGCATCTGCTTGCACGCGATTTCACTCGAATTCATACTGCTGCAAGCAGAAGGCGTTCCGGTGAGGGAGAAAACGATTGGCGAGACCCCTTTGGCAGCCTGGGGCTGAGCGAGTAGCCGAGGCGAACGTTACGAGATTTCGGGCGGCCTTGGCGGCGTCGATTGGCGTTGAAATTCCCGACACTCAGGCCCTCCATCAATATTCCGTCGCGCATCCGGAAGTGTTTTGGTCTGCGGTGAAAGATTTTGCCGACCTTAAGGCCGAAACCTGGGGCGAATGTGTTCTTGTGGATGGCGAAAAGATGCCGGGGGCTAGGTGGTTCCCTGATGCGAAGCTAAATTTTGCTGAAAATCTATTACGCCGCCGTGACGGTGCTGAGGCCATAGTTTTTCGTGGTGAGGAGAACGTTGGCTGCCGGATGAGTTTCGCACAGCTTTACGACGGCGTTTCGGTGGCGGCTCAGGCGCTTGCTGTGGCGGGGGTCGGTCCTGGCGACCGGGTTGCAGGGTTCCTGTCCAATAAGCCGGAGGCAGTGATTGCTGCTCTGGCGGCCCATAGTCTGGGCGCTATCTGGTCGTCCTGTTCGCCTGATTTTGGCGTACAGGGCGTGCTTGATCGGTTCGGGCAGATTGAACCGAAGGTTCTATTCGCGGTCGAGGGGTATTTTTACAACGGCAAGACTATAGATTGCCTGGATAAGATCGCCGCTATCGCTGAGGGCTTGCCGTCATTGGTGAAGGTCGTAATTGTGCCATATATTCGCCAGGAACCGAACATTGGCGCCCTAACTAAGGCGGTCATGTGGGGCGAATTCGTCGCCGCGGTCACGCCGGGCGAGATTGCTTTTGCCCAAATGCCATTCAATCACCCCCTTTACATTCTGTATTCGTCGGGCACCACCGGTGCACCCAAATGTATCGTGCACGGGGCAGGCGGTACGTTGCTAAAACATGCATGCGAGCATCTCCTGCATTGTGACGTGAAGGAGGGTGACCGGGTTTTCTACTTCACAACCTGCGGTTGGATGATGTGGAACTGGCTGATCTCAGCGCTCGCCTGTGGCGCGACCTTGATTCTTTACGACGGATCACCCTTTCATCCCGATGGAAACGCATTGTTCAATTATGCCGACGCTGAGGCTGTTACCTTGTTCGGCACCTCGGCTAAGTACATCGATTCTGTTCAAAAGGCGGGGCTAAAACCCATAGAAACCCACGGGCTGGATAGTATCAGAACGCTAACGTCGACCGGATCGCCGCTTGCCCCTGAAAGCTTCAATTTTGTTTATCGGGGCATCAAGCGAGATGTTCATCTAGCCTCGATTGCTGGGGGAACGGATATTGTCGGCTGCTTTGTGCTCGCTGATCCCACCGGTCCGGTATGGCCGGGCGAAATCCAGATGCCCGGTCTTGGCCTCGACGTTGACGTTTTTGACGATAACGGGCGCTCGATCCGGGGCAAGAAGGGGGAATTGGTCTGTAAGAAACCTTTTCCTTCCATGCCGTTAGGTTTTTGGAACGATTCCGATGGGGCTCGTTACCAGGCTGCGTACTTCGAACGGTACCCGAGTATCTGGCATCATGGCGACTATGTCGAATTCACGGATCATGGCGGCATGATTATCCATGGTCGTTCAGACACCACCCTTAATCCCGGCGGCGTTCGTATAGGCACGTCGGAGATTTACCGCCAGGTGGAACAGGTTGATGACGTTGTTGAAAGCATTGTCATCGGCCAGGACTGGGAAGGCGATGTCCGTATTGTGCTGTTCGTTATCCTGCGCCCGGGCTTGATCTTGGGAGATGAACTGGTCCAGCGCATCCGGTCCCGAGTTCGGGTCAACTGCTCGCCCCGCCATGTGCCGGAACGGATTGTTCAGGTTAGCGATATTCCACGAACTAAGTCGGGTAAAATCACGGAAATTGCGGTCCGTGACGTGGTTCACGGTCGCCAGGTTAAAAACCGCGAGGCTTTGGCCAATCCTGATTCACTTTACCTTTACAGCGATCTGCCTGCGTTGCGAACGTGATCTGGCAGGCATATGGAAGGAACCGGAGCCGGCGGGATATCGGGCCGCTAGGAAGCGGGATGCTGCTGACTATGTTGCGGGCGGATTCGTGGCGCATGACTGTAATGCACGCAGTTCTTGCTCTCAGGCTACCTGATGCCGCGGTTGGGGCTGGATTTATTCGCTCCATGGTTTGGGACGTGGCTCATGGCTATAATTTCTCGACCCCCCTGGCGGATGTTGATGTGCTGTTCTTTGATCGCCTCGACCGGTCGCGTGGTCGCGAGGCGCGCCTGGAAAAATCCTTGCGGCAGCGGCTGCCCGGCATTCCCTTTTCTGTGCGCAATCAGGCGCGTATGCATTGGCGTAACGGTGACCGTCCCTATCGTGACACCACTGATGCAATGGGCTTCTGGCTCGAGACAGCCACATGTGTCGCGGTTAGCCCGCGCGCCGGTGGCGCGATGACCGTGTTGGCGCCTCATAGTCTCGATGATCTGCTGTCGCTGCGGTCCAGACCTACCCAGGCAGGGCAGAGCAAGCCCGGCGCTTATCAGGCGCGCATGGCGGCAAAAGATTGGCCATCCACGTGGCCGCATGTGGTGGTCGCTGGATAGCCACTACTGCGGGTAAAATTAGCGGCAGCAGGTTAGCATTGATAAAAATTGAGCTGCGGTGCGCATCAACGGTGCTCTCTTGATCATAGTGAGAAAAGCGCCAAATATAGGGTTGAGGTGGCCCGTTGGGACGGGCTCTGCCGGAGCAAGGAAGGACCGCTATGAATACTGATGCAAAGGACCTCGTGGGCTTTGATCCTGATATCTTTGTCTGGCGACAGCCGGATGGTATGCCGGTGTCTTGTGTGGAAAAAATTAAGGTTCTCAACGAAAATTTGGAAGAGTTACGCCAAGTTTGTCAGGATGCCCTTGAGGATGCGGTACTGATGGGCTGCGATGAGAAACAAGTGCGTGACGTTCTTGCCTCCATTATTGGCAGAGTTAAGAATCCCTATTGACCGAGTATTTGAATATATTCTCATATGTTATGTATTCCGGCGTGTTCAGGCCCCATTCTTTGAGCGTATAAATTAAACTGCCTCCATATCCTCTTTATTTATTTCTACATAATGGCAGTGCCGCAGAATAGGCCTGCCAATTTTGCGGTAAATTTTTCTAATTAACAAAGGTTCCATTGCTTTAGAATGATGTGGATAGGTGAGTGTTTAAATTCCTCAAATTTTGACGCTATAAGGTTGGGAAATAGGGGTTCCATGATGGTGCAACAGGGGCTCCGTAGCTGGTCATTCTAGAATGTGTGTTGTGGAATATCCTAACCATCTGGGGCATCAAGCGTGATGGGGAGGGATCTCCCATAGCCAGTTGAAGGCGTACACTGGCTGGACGGGTTATGGCCTTTCAGGGTCGATGTCATATATCGCTGATGGGGGCTGGACGCATTTCCACCATTACATTGGCGGGGGACAATCAAGCGTACTTGCGCGCTCTGGTAGGCGCGGGTAGGCTTGCCTATCCTGACCTGTTCTCCTCACCAGAAACGGCTAGAAAATTAATCATGGACGTCATCCTCGTCCCCTTAATCGGGCTAGTCGTCAATCTGCTCGACCTCTTCCAGATCGTCATTATCTGTAGTGTCGTATTGAGTTGGTTGACGGCGTTTAATGTGATTAACACGCAAAATAGGTTTGTCTATTTGGTAGGAGATTTTGTCCATCGGGTGACCGACCGGGCTCTGCGGCCGATCCGGAATTTCATGCCCAATCTTGGTGGCCTCGACCTATCACCGGTCATCCTCATACTTCTTATTTATGCGGCGCAAGAAGCCCTGGTCCGCCTTGCTTTCCGTCTTGGGTAGAGTTTTGGAAAAATTGCGTGGCCGACTTTTCGAGCTGGTGCAGATGGTGTTCGGCTCAGAGCTAACCTGATGCCGCGTGCTGCTGTTAGCCGCCTAGGCGGCATTCGAGAATCGCCTCGAAGCTTGGGGAGCATTGACCCGTGAATGATGCCAAAATAATCGATGGAAAGGCCCTGGCTGCTCAGTTGGACGAGCGTGTCACGGTTGCGGTCGCGGGGCTAAACAACAGATACGATCTGCGGCCCGGGATTGCCGTCGTGCTGGTCGGGGATGATGCCGCCAGCCAGGTTTACGTCCGCAATAAGGGGCGTCGTGCCGAGGCAGCCGGTATGGTCTCGATTATTCATCGGCTGCCCAGCGACACGACAGAAAAGGTTCTCCTGACGCTCCTGCAAACTCTTAACGGTGACCAAGCGATCCACGGAATTCTTGTCCAGTTGCCGTTGCCTGATCACATCGACGAGGTGACGGTTTTGGCGACTGTCGACCCGGCTAAGGACGTTGATGGATTCCATGTCGTCAATGCCGGGCGACTAATGAGCGGCAACACCCAATCGGCTTTGGTGCCCTGTACGCCAAAAGGCTGCGTGATGTTGATCAAGGCGGTTGTTGAGGATCTCTCAGGGCTTGACGCTGTCATAGTTGGCCGCTCCAACATCGTCGGTAAGCCTGTGGCCCACCTGTTGTTGGCTGAGAACTGCACCGTCACCATTGCACATTCGCGGACCCGAGACCTCGCCGCTATATGCCGCCGGGCAGATATCGTTATTGCCGCCGTGGGCCGTCCGCTTCTAATCCAGGGAGACTGGATAAAACCGGGTGCGACCGTGATCGACGTTGGCATCAATCGTCAAGGTCTGGGTAACGGCAAGACCCGGCTTGTAGGGGATGTCGATTTCGACTCGGTGCAAAAGGTTGCTGGGGCGATTACCCCCGTGCCGGGTGGCGTCGGGCCGATGACGATAGCTTGCCTGTTGCATAACACTTTGATTGCCGCCTGCCGCCAACATGACGTACCGGTCCCGGCGATTTGATTCGCCGTAGGCTGTTTCTGGGTCACTACGCAAAACCGAGGCCGGCGTTAGGCGGACTGACGCACGGGATCGGGTAAGATAAGGTAACATCCCAATTTTTGAATGAAGCGGGGTCGATGGTAAGGCGGCGGCAAGGGGGCGGCGATCTGACAGCTACGGCATGGGTGGAAATGGCCGTGCGTGGTATCGATAAGGTAACGCCGACAGTCAAGGCGTTTGACCTGGCCTCCCTTGGTGGGCAGCCTTTGGCAGCGTTCGAGGCTGGCTCACATATCAAGGTGGAAGTGCGCGACCGCATGGGTGTGCGCGTTTCGCGTGACTATTCCCTTGTCGAACGTAACGCCGATGGAACCTGGCGTATCGCCGTTAGGTTCGACCCAGACGGAGATGGCGGCTCGCGCTATATGCATGAGTCGGTCGAAGTCGGAACGCATCTGCGCTGTTCGCCGCCAGCCAATGATTTTCCCTTGGCTGAAAATGCGGCTAACAGCTTGCTGATAGCAGGGGGAATCGGCATCACACCGATCTTTGCCATGGCGGGGGTGCTGGCGGCGCGCCATCAGCCATTCACCTTGCATTATGTGGCACGTAGTCGGGACGACATGGCGTTTTCCGAGCGGCTTGTGGCACTTGCCGGGGATAGGGTCGAATTTCATGAAGACGACGGCAATCCGCAGAATGGCATTCCATTGAATGACATCCTCTCTCGCCCCGGCGCCTACACCCACCTTTACGTTTGCGGTCCCGAGGGATTGATTGATGATACGTTGGCGGCCGCCCGTGGGCACGGATGGCTCGGGGAATTCCTCCATGTCGAACGCTTCGCTGCACCGCTACCGCGCGCCGATGATCACGGCATCGAGGTTGTTCTAGCAAAAAGTCAGCGCACGCTGCACGTCCCCGCCGACCGAACGATCCTCGACATGCTGATCGATGACGGTATAGACCCGCTGTACGATTGTCGTAAAGGCACGTGTGGATTATGCGCCCAGACGGTCATTGAGACTGATGGTAAAATCGATCACCGGGATCATTTCTTCGGCTATGGCCGGGCGCTCGCCGGCAACCAAATGTGCGTCTGCGTATCGCGTATCACCGGCGGCAAATTGGTGCTGGATCTTTAGGAAACGAGATAAAATCCGTGCGGGTGAATGGCGTGCTGTTGCCAATCTCGACCGAGCGCCGTGAAACTTTGATTTTCCGTCGCGTTGATCAACCGGGGAGTGCCGTTTACCGATTGGATATTTATATGCAGGGCGACTGGGAAACGGTATTTCTCGACATTTAGATCTAATCTGGACTGGCCCCGTAGGAGAGTTTGACGATTATGCCCGCATCACCGATGGATTCGACTATTTACAGTAATAGTTTTTCGGACCCCGACGTTGCGCCGCTATTCTCTGATGTGGCGGAGGTGGCGGCCATGGCGGCATTCGAGGCGGCGCTGGCTCGCGCCCAGGCGGCGGTGGGTGTCATCCCGGTGGATGCCGTGGCCCCTATCGAGGAGGCGGTGGCCTCCTTCTCGGCGGATCTTGCCGCCATGGGTGCTAGTACGGGAACGTCGGGGGTGCCGACCATTTCGCTAGTGGCTCAACTGCGTGCCGCCATCATGGCGGCGGGCGGCAACATTGTGGCGGCTTCGGCCGTGCACAAGGGCGCTACCAGCCAGGATGTAATGGATATCGGGCTGTTGCTGCGGCTGCGCGACGCGGTTGGTATCTTGTCGGCGCGGCTTGACCAAGTGATCAGTCACCTTGCCGGCCTTGCCGATACCCATCGGCGCACAGCGATGGCGGGACGCACGCGCTCCCAGCAGGCGGTGCCGGTATCGCTTGGGCTCAAGGCAGCGGGCTGGATGATGCCACTAGTGCGTTGCCGTGACCGGCTCGCTGAACTCAAACCCCGCTTGTTCTCGGTGCAGTTCGGCGGTGCTGCCGGAACCTTGGCGGCTTTAGATACGGACGGACTCAAGGTCATGGAGGCGCTGGCGGTGGATCTAGAATTTACCTGTCCGCCGATGCATTGGCATACCCAGCGCGATTCATATTGCGAATTTGCTAACTGGCTGGCGCTAATCACTTCTAGCCTTGGCAAGGCCGGTCAGGATGTCGTGCTGCTAGCGCAGAGTGAGGTGGCGGAGGTGCGCCCGGCTTCGAGCGGCGGTTCGAGCACCATGCCCCAGAAATCGAACCCGGTCGTTGCGGAGTACCTGGTGACGCTGGCGCGGCATAATGCGGGGTTGGTCGGCAATATGCATCAAGCGGCGATCCAGGAACATGAGC
>CAUZNJ010000043.1:0-11226 GCA_963580965.1 Alphaproteobacteria bacterium
ATGATCAGATGCGCATCCTTGACCGCGGGGTTGACGTCTTGATCGCCACACCAGGCCGCCTTCTTGACGTATTTGCACGCGGTCACCTGCTGCTGAGCGACGTCAAAATTCTGGTTATTGATGAGGCAGACCGGATGCTCGACATGGGGTTTATTCCAGATGTCGAGAAAATCGTCGGGCTTCTTTCGCGCATCCGCCAAACACTATTCTTCTCGGCGACCATGCCACAGGAAATTCGCCGGCTGGCCGATTCCTTCCTGATTAATCCAAAAGAAGTGACAGTCTCACCGCCCTCGACGCCATCAGAGACAGTAACGCAAGGGTTGGTGATGCTGCCTACGCCACGCGAGCGTGGCCCCGGAGCCGAGCAGAAAGACAAACGTGCAGCGTTACGCGGTCTTATTAATCGTGAGCAGGTCAAAAATGCCCTGGTCTTTTGCAACCGCAAGCGTGACATCGGCGTATTACATCGTTCACTCACCAGACATGGCTTGAATGCGGGTCAGTTACATGGCGACATGCCACAATCCGCGCGCACGGAGACCCTTGCTAATTTCAAAGCAGGGAAAATTACCTTTCTTGTCTGCAGCGATGTCGCCGCCCGCGGTCTTGACGTCGCCGCAATGAGCCACGTCTTCAATTTTGATGTCCCGACCCATGCAGAGGATTATATCCATCGTATCGGCCGCACAGGCCGCGCTGGCCACAAGGGTCGCGCTTTTACAATCGCCACCCCGGCAGACCGCAAATATCTATCCTCCATTGAGAAATTGATTGGCTCGACAATCCCGCTGACGACGGAAACCAACGAACTCGAGCCGGCGTCAGTCGCAACGACCATCGGCGCTCCGTCAGAAGAAAATTTAACTCCCGCACAGAACGACAACAAGAACGGCGAAGAACAAGAAAAGCGCCCCAGACGCCGCCAACGCGGCGGCCGCGTAGGGGCAGCCATAGTCGATACAACCACCGCCATAGAAACGCGTCGTGAAGAACCCTTATCGGCGCCCATATTGGCAAAGGAGCCACCCGGTGGCGATCCCGCTAATAGCGAAAAGAAAGGCAGCGATCGCAACCGCGGAAATCGCAACCGACGTGACGATGAAACGGATAATCGGCCCGTCTTAGGCATGGGTGGTCACATGCCGGAATTTATGACCCGCGCGGTCAAGCTCCCCAAAGCATAAGATACCGTTAGATCAGCGCGGCCCTTAGATCAGTCCCGACAGCGGCGACGATGGATCTGCGTAGAGCTTTTTCGGCATCCGCCCGGCGAGGTAGGCAAGGCGCCCACCTTGCACGGCAAACCGCATGGCGCGGGCCATTTTGATCGGATCCTTTGCGGCTGCGATGGCCGTATTCATCAGCACACCGTCGCATCCAAGCTCCATGGCGACGGCAGCATCGGAGGCGGTGCCAACTCCGGCATCCACCAGCACGGGCACCTTTGATTGCTCAATAATCAAACGGATATTGACCGGGTTCTGGATCCCTAGCCCTGAACCGATGAGAGACCCAAGCGGCATAATGGCGCAGCAACCCATATCCTCAAGTCGCTTGGCCATAATCGGGTCATCACTGCAATAGACCATGACCTGGAAGCCCTCCCTCAACAGCACCTCAGCTGCCCGAAGAGTCTCGATCATATTCGGATACAATGTTTTCTGATCGCCCAGGACCTCGAGCTTGACCAGATCCCACCCTCCAGCCTCGCGGGCTAACCGGAGCGTGCGCAATGCTTCATCCGCTGTGTAGCAGCCGGCAGTATTGGGCAAATAGGTGTATTTCTTAGGGTCAATATGGTCGACCAGCATCGGTTGGTTCGGGTCGGTAACATTTACGCGACGAACCGCAACCGTAACAATTTCTGCACCAGACGCTTCAAGCGCCCGAGCATTTTCATCAAAATCTTTATACTTTCCCGTGCCGACTAGTAGGCGCGAGGTAAACCGCCGCCCAGCTATTTCAAGCATATCGGAACCACCCGTCGATGTATCGCCGGGCAGTCCACCACCAATGAAATGAACGATTTCAAGACGGTCACCATCCGCCAGCACCGTTTCAGCGTAGCTAGACTTCGTAACTATTTCTAGATTAAGTTCAACCGCCACCTTGCGTGGGTCCAGGCCGATGTCGCGCAAGAAATCTGCAACGCTCAACTGCTCTGTTATAACGCGATTGTCGCCGTTAACGATGACGCTAATTTTTAGGTCCAATTTGATTGCCGTTTCCATCTTCGCAATTTTATTTTTATGCTCGGAGAGCATGTAACCAGGAATTGGAGCGTTCCCTCGCTTCCTCAACATGTTATATAGCGCCGAGTCTCCCTTGGGGAAAGACCATCGCGGCATACAAATCTGCAAATTATTTCTAACCGCTAAGATCATGAGATCAACCGTCCTTCCCTCGCCATCAGCAACCAACACACAGTATCTCTTAGACCGAGAACGAGACCATGGCCAAAATTACACCTAAGCCAACCGCAAAGACCCGCTCATCCCAGGTCGATAGAGTTCTTGTGCGCGAGCTCGCAGGATTGCTCGAGGAAACCGGACTGAGCGAAATTGAATACGGCCGTGATGGCTGGCACATTCGCGTTGCGCGAGGTGGCGTAGCCACGGCGGCGGCCGTCATGGCATCTACAGACATGGCGCCTACAGAAACGACCGAACCCATCGAAAAGAAAGCCGTGAATGAAACCATTGACGCTTCGCATCCAGGAGTTATGACGTCGCCAATGGTAGGGGTCGTTTATACGGCACCTGAGGATGGTGCTACGTTATTTATCAAGGTTGGCGATCAAGTGTCCACCGGCCAGACGTTGCTGTTAATCGAGGCAATGAAGGTCTTCAACCCAATTATCGCACCGCGCGATGGACGCATCGGGCGGATTCTCGTCAACAATGGAACACCCGTCGAATACGGTGAACCGCTGTTGATCATCGAATAACGCTGGACTGTACCTGCATGTTCGAAAAAGTGCTGATCGCCAATCGCGGTGAGATCGCGCTCCGCATCCACCGGGCATGCCACGAAATGGGCATCCGCACGGTAGCGGTGCATTCGACAGCCGATGCCGACGCCATGCACGTCCGTCTGGCAGATGAAACCGTCTGCATCGGACCTCCACTGGCGCGCCACAGCTATCTCGACATGCACGCAATCCTATCTGCTGCAACCATCACCGGTGCTGACGCCATTCATCCTGGTTACGGATTTTTATCCGAAAATGCCGATTTTGCCGCCATGGTAGAAGAGCATGGCATAACCTTTATCGGCCCATCACCAGAACACATCCGCATGATGGGCGATAAGATCACCGCCAAGCAAACGGCGCAGGATACGGGGATTCCCGTGGTTCCAGGCTCTCCTGGCTTGGTCGAAAACGAGACGGACGCCATCGCCATTGCCCGAGACATAGGCTATCCAGTGCTCATCAAGGCATCAGCCGGCGGTGGTGGTCGCGGTATGAAAGTCGCCAAAGACGAGGCACATCTTCCTGAAGCGTTTTCAAGCGCGCGTAGAGAGGCGATGGCGTCGTTCGGCAATAACGCCATGTACATTGAAAAATTCCTTGGAGCTCCGCGGCATATCGAGGTTCAGATCCTCGCTGATTTGCACGGCAACGTCGTGCATCTGGGAGAACGGGATTGCTCCCTGCAACGCCGTCATCAGAAAGTCCTGGAAGAAGCCCCCTCCCCCGCCCTCAATCAGGCGGAACGCGATAGCATTGGCGCTATCGCCAGCAACGCGATGAAGAAACTTGGATATCGCAGCGTCGGTACTTTGGAATTTCTCTATGAAAACGGCGAATTCTATTTCATTGAAATGAATACGCGCCTGCAAGTGGAACACCCGGTTACCGAGATGACCTGCGGTATAGACCTTGTGCGCGAAATGATCCGCGTCGCCGCTGGCGCGCCTCTTAATTTTAGCCAAGATGAAGTTCGCTTCACCGGCCATGCTATCGAATGCCGGATCACCGCCGAAGATCCAATAACTTTTGCCCCGTGTCCCGGCCGCATCGATGAATATCACTCACCGGGTGGTCTGGGCGTACGTGTAGATTCCGCACTGTATGCCGGCTACTCAGTACCGCCCCACTACGACAGCCTGGTATCCAAGCTCATTGTTCATGGCGCTAACCGCAACGAATGCCTGATGCGTCTGCGCCGAGCGCTGGAAGAATACGTGATTAGCGGAATTACGACGACGCTACCGCTATTCCATCGGCTTATGGAAGAGCCAGATTTCGTTAACGGTGACTACGATATCCATTGGCTGGAACGCTTCGTATCCAGGGATGACCACTGAGGCCACCATTGTCTAGTCCTCGAACGTAAGCAAACTAGGGCTAGGCGTTCATGGCGCGGTAGTGATTTAGGGCTCCCATGGAAGTATCAATACCACCTAACTCGCCAACAAACCCAGGCTCCACACTATCATCCTATTCAATGCCGGCGAGGCAAGGAAGGGGCCCGTAGTTCTTCTCTCAAATACAGTACAAAGGTCAACCGCCGCGACGGTGGGTTCAACATGCTACTGGGCGAACTGGAAACGGCGCGTCGCATGATGCTAGGATTCGCCCTGATCGTCACTAACAACACCGCCTCAGGTTACATAAAGGCGCTTCAATACCTGATGTACGGCTCCGGAAATTATCAGTCGAGCGACCTTTCCGAAACAGACTATGGCGCCATCACCTGTGCGCTAGCTTGTGATGACATGCGCGTCTAAGACCCAGACGACCTACCCCAGGTACTTGCCGACAGAATGGCTGCCAAGGACGAGCCATTCATCATCGATGTCGATGTCGGTATAACCTCACCAATATGCTTCATACTATCGACAATCGCGCCGTCCAAATAAAATAGGGAGACCGCGTCGCATGGCGATACGCCCCCTGGTGTATTGCAGTCAGCGCAAGAACATGGGCAGAAATCGTCGGTTGTATTATACTGATAGATTGCCTTGATTAATGGTTGATTGTTGCGCAACCAAGGAAATTAAAAATGACTAGCGTCCTTTTTTCGCCCATTCAGTTGCGAAACTTAGAGCTCACCAATCGTATTATCGTTGCCCCCATGTGCCAGTACAGCGCAGACAAAGGCGCTATGACAGACTGGCATCTCATGCACCTCGGCCAGCTTTCCGTTGCTGGCGCTGGTGCATTGATAGCCGAAGCGACAGCTGTATTACCCGAGGGACGCATTTCCGATGTTTGCCCTGGTCTATGGGATGATCGAACAGAAGCTGCCGTTAAACGGATCGTTAATTTCTGTGAACGCTACGGCAACGTACCTTTCGGCATTCAGCTTGCCCACGCCGGCCGCAAGGGTTCGACCCGCGCGCCCTGGCGAACCGGCCCGCAGGACCCCCCAGCGTTGCGTACTGACGAAGGTGCATGGGAAACTATTGCGCCATCTGCCGAATCTTTCGCTGACCCTTTCCCCACACCGCGTCAGATGAATCGTAACGATATGGACAAGGTACGCGATGCCTTCGTCAACGCTACCCGGCGAGCACACCGGGCTGGCGTAAAGCTCCTAGAGCTTCACGCGGCGCATGGCTATTTGATGCAACAATTCTTATCGCCACTATCCAACAGACGTAACGACGAATACGGAGGAGTCATAGAGAATCGCATGCGATTTCCGCTCGAGGTATTCGAAGCTATGCGCTCCGAATGGCCCATAGAAAAGCCACTCGGCGTGCGCATTTCCGCCGTCGACTGGCTACCCGAAGGCTGGCAGGTCGACGACTCGCTTAAGCTAGCGAGCGCATTGGAAGATCGTCACTGCGACTTTATTGATGTCTCATCAGGAGGCGCATCCTTGAAAGCAAAGATCAACGCCGGCCCCAGCTACCAAGTGCCGTTTGCCGCAGCCATCAAGGCCCGAGCAAAAACCATGAAGGTTATGGCCGTTGGCCAAATTACCTTGGCGCAACAGGCGGAAACGATAATTCGCGATGGAAAGGCCGACCTCGTCGCCTTGGCGCGCGGTTTTCTTTACGATCCTCACTGGGTCTGGCACGCTGCAGAAGAACTCGGCTCCGCGGCAGCCTACCCACCCCAATACGCTCGCTGTCACCCTTCCATGCAGGGACTGCCCATTCCGCCCGGCACTCCGCCAGCTCAAGAAAAATCATAGGAGAAAAAATCTCATGCGTCTTAAGAATAAGATCGCCATCGTCGTCGGCGCCGGGCAGGCGCCGGGCAGCTCCAGCGCTATCGGAAATGGCCGGGCCACCGCCATGTTGTTTGCCCGTGAAGGCGCCAAGGTTCTTTGCGCCGACCGACGTCTTGATTCCGCAGAAGAGACGGTAGCAATGATCGCCAAGGAAGGCGGAGAGGCGGTTGCTATCACCACCGACGTCGTCCTAGAAGAATCCCTCAAGGCCATGGTTAAGGCCTGCGTCGACCGCTGGGGACGCATCGACGTGCTCCATAATAACGTCGGCATTAGCGTCGAGGGTGGTGACGCGCCGATCACCGAGATCGAGCCTGATGCTTTCGACCGCATCATTACCGTCAATCTCCGCGGTATGGTGCTGGCCTGCAAACACGTCATCCCAATCATGCGCCAGCAAAAATCTGGGTCGATCGTCAACATTTCATCAATGGCATCGCTCGAAAACTATCCATGGGTCAGCTACAAAACCAGCAAGGCTGGTATAAATGCCATGACCCAGCAGATCGCCATTCAGAACGCCGAGCATGGCATCCGTTGTAACGTTATTCTGCCTGGCCTTATGGATACCCCGATGGCCGTTGACCGCCGCGCAGAGGCTTGGGGAAAGTCGCGTGCGGAAGTCGAAGCGGAACGCAACGTTAAAGTCCCCCTACGCGGCAAGATGGGCACGGCCTGGGACGTCGCCAACGCCGCCCTATTCCTGGCTAGCGATGAATCCCAGTTTATCACTGGCGTCATCCTCCCGGTCGATGGCGGGCGCGGCGTCAATGTCGGCTAAGCATCATAAAAATTTCTCTAAGGTTATAGAAAGGGGTCGGCACGCAAAACGTTCCGACCCCTTATTAATTGCCTCGAGACAACCTAGTCAGGCTGCCCGCATCACCTTGCGGATACGGTGGTTTTCAGAATCACCAATATAGATCGCCCCATCAGAGCCAACGGTGATGCCATGCGGACGAGCAAGGGACGTCGATGTCGCGGAAATACCATCACCCGTATAGTAATGTTTACGATCGCCAACGCCGGCAATGGTTGTGACGATATTATTTTTGATATCGATGCGGCGGATAACAGGTACCTCCGTATCGACAACCAAGATAGCGCCCTCACCATCCATGCAAAGCTCCTTGGGCTTATCGAAGACCGCTTTCTCCATCGGCCCGCCATCGCCTGCATAGCCATATTCACCGGTTCCGGCAAAATGACGGATAGTTCCCAGGGGATCGACGGCACGCAGCATACTGCCCTGCTTCTGGGCGATGTAAACAGTACCGTCCGTGCCAACAGTAACAGCGCGCGCACCCCACACACCCGCTTTGGCGGCGGGGCCACCGTCACCAAAATCTTTTTCCGCACCAGTTCCGGCGAAGGTATTGATGATGCCGTTCTGCATATCCACCGCCCGAACCCGATGATCGGATGGATCAGCAATATAGAGAAATCTTTCGTCAGGCGAAAAAGCTATATCGTTAGGCTCCAACAGCGCGGCGTTAAGCGCCGGCCCACCGTCGCCGCTGTGAGCCTTCTCACCCGTGCCGGCGATTGTCGAAATCATGCCGGTCTTGGCATCGACCCGGCGAATCCGAAAATTAAAACGATCGACGATATAAATATTGTTGGCTCTGTCGAGAGTCAGGCCATAGGGCTCCCATAAGCTTGCCTTGTCCGCCGGGCCTCCATCGCCGCTAAACGTCTTTTCGCCAGTGCCGACAACCGTGGTAATGTTTCTCGTCTTGGCATCCACACGCCGAATGCGGTGATTCTGAGTGTCGGAAAAGAATAAATTTCCGAGAGAATCGAAACCCAGGTCGAACGGATTGTCGAGCTTTGCTTTGTCCGCCGGACCGCCGTCGCCAGAAAAACCTTTCTCGCCGGTGCCGACAAACGTGGTCATTATCCCCCCGCCTGCGTAGGTTCCTGATGTCGTCATGTTGTGTCTCCCATAGATGTGCGGCGTGTCCCGCAGCACTTTGTTTAATTCATATTTTCCGGGCGACTTACGGTATTTCCATGCCGCGAGCCAAGGCCGGACGTGCCATTAAGGAGTCGTACCACCGTTTGACGTTGGGATACTCATTCAGATCGATCTTCTGCCAGTCGTGACGGAAGACCCATGGCACTGTGCAAAAGTCGGCGATGCTGAGTTCGTTGTTGGCAAGAAAGTCCTGGCCATCTAGGTGCGCATCAAGCACTCCGTATAAGCGCCGCGCCTCGGTGGAGTAACGCTTGATGCCATAGGGCACATCTTCTTTGGCAGCGCGCAAGAAATGGTGGACCTGCCCAAAGATCGGGCCAATGCCGCCCATCTGGAACATGACCCACTGGATAACCTGATAGCGCTTGGCCATATCCTTGGGCATGAACTTCCCGGTCTTCTCTGCCAGATACATCAAGATCGCGCCAGATTCGAATAGAGTGTAAGGCTCACCGCCTGGACCATCCTGGTCGATGATAGCCGGGATCTTGCTATTCGGGTTGATCTTGATGAATTCCGGCGTGAATTGATCGTCCTTAGAAATATCAATGGGATGCAGGCTATATACGAGCCCGCATTCCTCTAGCATGATCGTTACCTTCTTGCCGTTCGAGGTCTTCCACGTGTAGCAGTCAAACATCTCTTTCTCCCTTATTTCTATGACGCTTGCTGCACGCCGAGGAAGGCCCCAGCCTTCAGTAATAATATGCACGATCTATTTGTCTGGTTCATAAGTTGATCGGATATCGCATAATTATGACATTATCCTTAATCTCAGAGTTCATCTGTTGGTCAAAGAATAACTTCAGAAGCCTTATATCAAGCTGCGCCAACAAGTGACCCACAGAGACGCATAATATTTGGATGGGCTAGATGTCGACCAATAGGAAAGCACTCGTCAATGATAGAAGCCAGTGGCGATTAGAGCGCTGCAGGCGTAGGGCTTACCAAATTTTATGAAGCCCGCCGGCAGAATCGAAAACCTCAACAGCCTGACGCCAGAATTGCTGATTAAGGCATATGCCTCCGGCGTTTTTCCCATGGCCGAGGACAGTAACGATCCCGCGGTATTCTGGGTCGATCCAGATGAACGGGGAATACTGCCGTTGGAAGCTTTCCATGTGCCGCGCAGCCTGCGCAAAACAGTCCGCCGCGGGGCGTTTGACGTGCGCTTTAACACAGCCTTCCGCGAGGTTATAGAACATTGTGCTGAAGCAACCCCCAGCCGCCGGGACACCTGGATCAATGGACCAATCCTTGATACCTACCTTGCCTTGCACGTAGCCAAGGTCACACACAGCGTCGAATGCTGGCTAAACGATAGGCTGGTCGGTGGCCTTTACGGTGTTGCCCTCGGCGGCGCCTTCTTTGGAGAAAGCATGTTTTCCCGGGTAACGGATGCTAGCAAGGTCGCCCTGGTACACTTAGTCGCCCGGCTGAGAGTAGACGGATTCTGCCTGCTGGATGTCCAATTCATAACCCAACACCTGCGGCAATTTGGCACCATCGCCATTCCGCGCAAGGCATACCACAAGCGTCTCAACGAAGCGCTATTCGTCAACGCTAAATTTCAGTCGGAGCCGCTATCGCCAGCCGCATTAGAAGGCTGCTGGCAATCGATCACCCAGACGTCGTAAACGGGATGTTCGAGCGCCGAAAGGGCTGGGCTTGACGCGAACATCCAGCCGCGGAACAGGCTTACCGCACTTTCTCCTCGGCGAGCTTCCCAGACATCGAGGAAGGCTGCACTTTCCGGAGGCTCTTCGGGGGGACGCTTGTCACAACTACGAGCAATAATCTCCAGCGTGCCAAAATGGACTACCTCGCCAACTGGCGCCCTGATAGTAAATATACGGGCAGTCACCTTATCCAGCCCACGCAACACGGCAATATCATTCTTAGCCGCCTCAGCAGCGCCAGCGGCAATCACACAGAGAAGCGTGGCCATGTAATAAACGCCGGCACGAGGAATTTTTCTACACCGGGTTAAGCTGCGAAATGATGAAGAAACCACGTAGTACGTCGCTATCCGCCGCCAGGAATCAGAAAATAGCACCTTAGGGTATGCGGGCATCCTGCCCACCCGTCGCCAGAAATATAATCTCGCCAACCTGATCTTCAAGCGAACGGAAGTTCTGCACTTTCTGGAGACGACCCCCGGATACGATGACGGTCGCTTCTCCTCCTGGCGTAAGGCTCACATACTTCCCACCGAGAATGCCTTCGCTGCTAATTCCAGCAACGGTGTCGGTTGGCAGATTAAGGCCCCCCGAAATTGTTAGGCGGACGACAGCCTCGAACGTTTCGGGGTCAAGATCCAAACTGGAAACGGTTCCCACCTTGATGCCGTTGATGCGTACATCACTGCCGGCCTTCAGGCCGCCGACTTTGAAAAATGCTGCGCTAAGCTCATATCCATCCTTAGTTTGGATCCGCGCCGTCGTGTAAGCGAGGTAGACGAATAAGCCAGCGACGACTAGGACTACAAAACCCATGACCGATTCGACCATGTTTCTCATGGCTTAGCTCCCTCGCCTTGAGGCTGTGAGGCGGTGGCAAGGCGCGCCTTGCCTTCGGAAATAATCAGATCAAGCAGGTCTTCGACAATAACTGCATCCTGCGTGTATTGGATTTCGTCACCATCCTCCAAAATAGCAAGATCGCCACCCGGATCGATAACGACGAATTTACTGCCGAAGAGGCCATCAGTATGGATTGCCGCAGATGAGTCCACCGGCAATTCGATTCCTGGCTCGATCCGCATCGTAAGCACTGCCCGAAAGTACGGGTCCAGTTGCTGGCTCTCGACATATCCGACACGAACTCCGCTAAGACGCACCTCATTGCCATCAGCCAACCCGTCAACCCTATTGAAGCCAGCTAGCACCGCATACCCGGTTGCATGGGCAAGCTGGACGCCACTATAAGATGCAACAAAAAATAGCGCCACAACGGCCAATATAAGTCCGCCAACGACAATTTCCATTGTGCTTCGGTTCACGTTACCTCACCACTCAGATGTGACGATTTACCATGGGTTCCCTATTCAGGCGTCCA
>CAUZNJ010000044.1:0-11159 GCA_963580965.1 Alphaproteobacteria bacterium
CATCTACAAAGGTACTCGCTGACATGTACCGCCTGACCAAAGGCCGCTTGCCTCTCATTGGTGTCGGCGGCATTGCCAGTGCGGCGGATGCTTATGCTAAAATTAGGGCCGGGGCGTCGCTAGTGCAGTTCTATTCGGCTATGGTCTATGAGGGGCCGAAATTAGCAGCACGGGTCGTGCGAGGGCTTTCTGAATTAATGCGGGCCTGAGAAAAAATTGCATCAGACTAATTAATAGTCGTTAATATCACTCTGTTTGGAGAGCTTTTTCTGGAATAATTTCTTGATGATGAATATGGAAATTATGGATATCGCTGAATAATAAATCAGCACGTCTTTCCAGTTTTCCAGAACATTTATTTCTTTGATGTATACATGTTTGTCCGCAAATATGATGGCACTGATGATGAAAGCAGAAATACCAAACGGCAGAATAAAAAGCCCGTAACCCAGAAAAATATCGGCGATGACTAGGGTGATTCCTAGGATAATCCATGCCTGTGGTTGGAATAGCCAATATGAAAAATTCAGGTACTCGACCATGCTATTTTCGCCCACCCGTAAAGAACGCCTGAAGTGAACCAATTGCGGCTGTGATGTCTGTAGGAATGATGATGGTTTTGGAACTGGGTGAAGAGGCGACTTGACCTAAGGCATCAACCTGCCGCTTCATAATTTCAAAGTCGATGGCCGGCTGGCCCTCTTGGGAAATAGCATCGGCGATAACGCGGGTCTGTTCGGCAGTGGCCTTAGCTTCAACCTCAATGGCATAGGCTTCAGCGTCCGCTGTAATGCGAACTGCTTCCGCTTTGCGTGTAGCCTCGTAAAGCGTGGCATCGGCGGCTAACTCGACGGAGCGTTTTTCACCCTCGGCGCGAGCAATTGAAGCGCGCCGTTCCCGTTCCGCATTGAGTTGTTGGCGTTGTGCCTGTTTTGTCTGTTCATCGATAATGACATCAGTGATTTCGGTGCGCGTAACCTCAATTCCCCAGATGGCGGCGGCTTCATGCAGGTTGGAGGCTATCTCTTGGCTCATCGAATCGCGCGATGATTGTAATTCATCCAATTCGAGCCGGCCTGCTGCGGACCGCACTATCGACGTCGCTGCGGTGTGGATGGCGAGGTCTATATTACTAATGCGATAGACCGAGGCAGCGGCATCCACCACGCGGTAGAAAACTGTTGCTTGTAACCGGACTTCAACATTGTCCTTGGTGATGACCGAAATATTGAACTCGGGAAGCTGCCGCTCGAGAATCGAAATGATATGAGAGACATTATCGAGGAAAGGCACAATAAAATTGAGGCCAGCCGGCAACGTCTTGGTATATTTACCAAACCGTTCGATTACATAAACGTTGGATTGTGGAATGATCTTGACGCCCTTAAGTGCGGTTACGATAGCAAAGACCAGGACGAGCACCGTTACGAGCACGGATGTGGCGCCAGGAGCATTCATAATTTCAAAGAGGACATCCATTTTCTTTATCTCGCGCCTTATATTTTAACGCCATTGGGCTGAGGCCTGCCTGCTTGGCCCAGGTAATGATGGTGTGTAATCGTAATTAATAAAGATACTCTCCTGCGCCTACGAGAGATTCAATGCCGCAGATGTATTTTTTTAGGATTCATTGTTTCGGTTGGCTAGTGTTGAAGGTAAATCCTCGCCCGGTGGGCGTTCCATTGCATCGGCGAGTTTCTTGCGTCTTGGCACCATATACAAAAATACCACCAGGAATATAACTGTAGCCCCTGACAGGGCGCTGCGCAGGCCCCAGACTTCAGCGGCTAATCCGATCGCCCAGGCGCCCATGGGTGAGCCACCACGGGTACCCATGGCCCAAAGGCTCATAACCCGACCGCGTACAGTGCTATGGATGGAGCTTTGCACCAGCACTTGGCTGCCGATACTGTAGAAAGACAAGAAGCCCGCTAGGAAACCTACGGTTCCAAGTCCGACCCAGAATGTCGGGGCGGCGATCATGGCGATCTGGAATATAATACCAATCATTGTTGCACCGAGCAGCAAATGCGTAAGCCCTTCAACCCGGCTAAATTTTGTGAGTAAGGCTGAACCGACGATAGCCCCGAGTCCGGCGGCTGATTGTAATGCTGCAAACCCGCCGACGCCGGCGCCGTAGACCCCGTCGGCGAGTCCGGCGAGAAGTTCGCGGTGAGAGCGCAGGAGAATGTTGACTAGCAGCAAGTAAATCATAAATAGGCCTAGGCCTTCCTTGTGGACGCAATAGCGCACGCCCTCCATTAGGTCGTCTAGAAAGTTTAGGGCCTTGTCTTTCCGCTGTTCCTGAGTGTGCAGGCTGATCATGAACAGAACCGCCAGGTAGCCGCAAAATGTGGTGCTGTTGAGCAGAAATAGATAGCCGATGCTATCACGGTGATCGCCCATGGTGGCGAGGATTAGTCCGGCTATTGCCGGGCCTATAAACTGGGCGAGGCCGTACAGCACGGCGCCGATACCAATAGCCGAAGGCAGACTATCGTGGGGCACCAGATTGGCAGCCATGCTAAGCCGAATTGGCGTCCAGAATGCCTGCGCCGTGCCATATACCCCCATCAAGACTATGAGTAGCCAGATGGTCACGAGGTTGAGTAGTGTCAGGGTTGCTAGCAAGGCGGCCAGGATGATCAGCGTGAACTGTGCCCACCGCGCTAAAATCAATCGATCGCCACGATCGACAACTGTACCAAAGAAGGGCAAAAAGGCCATGATAGCGACGGCCTCGGCTAAAACTGTGGCGGCCAGCCAAGCGTAGGAACCGGTCAGTGACCATGCCAGCCACTGAACGCCAACCCGCTGCACCCATAGGCCGACGTTAGAAACAAACCCAGCCGAGGCGTAGAGTCTAAAATCTCGGTGACGGAATGCGCGAAGCGCTCCGCCCTCCGAAAATGCTCCCTGGATGATGGTGCGGGCCGACGGTATTTCGGTATCCCCCCGGAATGGATGTTGCTCAATCCGATTCTTAGTGGTTTTTAACTCTAAACGGAAACATTCTAATCATTCAGGATGCCATCATCTTTTTGGCATTTCGCGTTGCGGGATTAGGGTCATCGCGCAAGCAGAACAACGTGTCGTCCGTCCAGTATTGTCCACGCAGGGCAGGCCGTGTTCCCCTGAGACCATGTTGACGGGTTTTCTATAGCGTGGATTAACGCCGAAGAAGATCGGTTCTGCCAGAATGATCTTATGCGGGGCTTGAACCCTCTAGATCGCGGATAATAACGCTAGATTTGGGGCGCCTAAGGCACGGAATGCGAATTCTTTCAGAGGTACCAATGGCTAGGGAAATGATCATGGATATGAGTCAGGCTTGAGGTTTTAGCCAAGCGGGATGGGTGGTCAAGTTCTGGCTTGACGTACGATCGTTATGGCTGGAACTGCTCCTTGATGATGCGTTCCTCCATGTTGTGTTCCGGGTCATGGAGTACGGCCGGGGCGAGATCGCGGTCCTCGCGGATCGTCACCTGGATGATGTCACGAACTTCGGCAGAGTCTGCTACCGCGCTGACTGGCCGTTCTCCTGCATCGAGGATATCAAATACCACCGTTGCTTCGTGAGGCAGCAATGCGCCGCGCCACCGCCGGGGTCGGAAGACGCTGATAGGGGTTAAAGCCAGCAAGCCAGCACCGATGGGAATGATCGGGCCGTAGGCTGACAAATTATAGGCGGTGCTGCCCGCCGCCGTTGACAGCAGAACACCGTCACAGATCATTTCTTCTAACCGTGTAATGCCATCAATGGTGATGCGAATTTTGGCAGCCAGCCGGGTTTGGCGAAGCAGGGAGACTTCATTTATTGCTAATGCATCAGCTTCGTGACCGCTTGTATCGCAGGTCGTCATGCGCAGGGGATGCAGCGCCACCGACTGAGCCCGGTTGAGGCGCGTTAGTAGTTCTTCTTCGCTGTAGTCGTTCATCAGGAACCCAACGGTGCCGCGGTTCATCCCGTAAATTGGGATGTCACCGGACATATGCTGGTGCAAGGTTTGTAGCATGAATCCGTCGCCGCCTAGCGCAACGACGACGTCTGCAGAATTAGGAGAGGCCTGCCCATAGCGCGCTTTCAAGCTATCCAGCGCAGCTTGCGCTTGGTTGGTGGGCGCGGCGACAAAAGAGATGGTCTTATAGGTCATGGTTTCGGTCGTTTTCCCTTGCGTGCCGGCGGCAGTATTAACTTCAGGCTGGGCCTGCATATGCGGCTACAAATAAAGGAGTGCGTTGGGGTAGGTAAGAGTTAAAACAGCCCGTCTTTGATTTCCCCTGGAACTAGAAATAGTGGCCGTTAGCCGCCGGTGACGCTCATGTGGCGTTCCACAGCGGGGGCATGGCCACGTTCCATGATGAAGTCATGCCCTTTTGGCTTGCGGCCGATGGCCTCGTCGATGGCCTTAGAAAGTGGGGTATCGTCGGCACTGGCGCGCATCGATGAGCGCAGGTCGGCTTTGTCGTGCTGGCCGAGGCACATGTACAGCGTACCTGTACAGGTTAGTCGTACTCGGTTGCACAACTCGCAGAAATTGTGGGTGTGTGGCGTGATGAAGCCGATGCTCTGGCCTGTTTCGCGCACGCGGACATAACGTGCTGGCCCACCGGTATTTTCGCTAGTTTCCTCAAGGGTCCAACGGCGCTCCAACCCGGCGCGGACCTCGATTAGCGGTAGGTACTGGTCCATGCGGTCTTCGTCAATCTCGCCTAACGGCATGGCCTCGATGAAGGTGATGTCGTGGCCTTGCTCGCCACACCAGGCGACTAGGTCGTCGCATTCATTATCGTTAACACCCTTAAGGGCGACCGTGTTAATTTTTACCCGCAGCCCCGCCGCCTTGGCAGCCTTAAGGCCTTCCATAACCTGCTCGATGCGGCCCCAGCGGGTGATTTTCTTAAATTTTTCGGCATCCAACGTATCCAATGAGACATTTATGCGCCGCACGCCGGCATCAAAGAGTTGTTCGGCATAACGGGGAAGTTGGCTGCCGTTGGTGGTTAGGGTTAGTTCGTCCAGGGCGCCGGACTTCAGGTGACGGCCGAGCGCATGGAATAGGGTCATGACATTGCGGCGCACCAGCGGCTCGCCACCGGTTAGGCGTAGCTTGCGTGTACCTTTGTCGATGAAAGCACTGCACAGCCTGTCGAGCTCTTCCAGCGTCAACAGATCGGCCTTCGGTAGAAACGACATATTCTCCGACATGCAATAGACGCAACGAAAATCGCAACGGTCAGTAACTGAGACGCGCAGATAGGTAACGTGCCGCCCAAACGGGTCGATCATCGCCCCGCTGCTATGATGTTTTAGGCCGCTGTCCATAATTCCTTACCATTTTTCATACACACGATGTGCGGATCGGGAGGGTTCCGTCAAGTCCTGTCGTGGCGGTGCTGCCGTTTAACTTTAATGTCCTGGTTGCCGTAATTGTTTATGCGGATCTGGATACCGCCATGCTACGCGGCCATCGAGTTGAATGGCGCTGCTGTTTCTTATCTAATTCTGGATACAGTACAATTCTTGGGGGATATTATGGACACCCTGGTATCTCCAGCAATATGGGAAGATGCCGCTGATGGTCACGCCGTCTTGGCCCAGTCGTTCTTTAGGGAATATTTGGTTGTTATGGAGCTATATCTATTGCGACCTGGAGGCTGTCCGGTCGTCCAGCTGACCTATATTTATCTTGGCACCACATATTGTCTATGGCTTCAGCTTCTGACAGCACCGAGGTTAGGTTACATAGTACTCATCCCTTATTACTTGATTATATTTAGTTAGAATTGATTAAGTTTTGATGGAAATAAGTAATAATTAAATAATTAATAAATATTTTTTTTAAAATAGAAATTTTATAATAAAAAATTATATTATTAATCTTATAATAAAATATTATTTTTATTCATTTGAATCAAAAAAAATACTCTCATGAATTTGACACATAGGCCTGAATGCCTAGGATAGATTCATATATTCTATTAAGCTTGTTAAAGATCGCGATTTATCGTGAGGGGGCATTGTGCAGCCGTAGATGGCACTGGCAGTTAAATGTCAGCAATGTGGCCAACACACCATAAACTAGGGAGCTATACACGATGATGTTCAATACCGGGTTTTGGAAAGGACCACTTGCCGCCGGCGCGATCGCCGTTATTACAGGTCTTACTGCCACCTCTGCCGCGGCTGATTGTGGCAAGGTCACTATCGCTGACATGAACTGGGCATCGGCCGAACTGGCAGCATACGTCGATAAATTTATCCTTATAAATGGCTATGGATGTGACGCTGAACTGGTTCCTGGCGATACAATGCCGACCGTAACGTCAATGTCGGAAAAGGCTGAGCCTGATGTGGCGCCAGAAATTTGGATGAACTCTGTACGCCAGGTCATTAATGCTTCCGTTAAAGAGGGCCGCTTGGCGGTGGCTGGCAACATTTTGACGGATGGTGGAGTGGAAGGTTTATGGATTCCACGTTACGTATTGGATGCGCATCCTGAATTAACGACTGTGCAAGCCGTACTGAAACGACCCGATCTTTTCCCAGCATCGGAAAATAAATCACGGGGTGCGGTCCACAACTGCCCGTCTGGGTGGAATTGTCAGCTTATCACGGATAACTTATTTCGTGCATATGACATGAAGAAAGCTGGTTTTGATCTAATCGACACTGGTTCTTCGGCTGGCCTTAATGGTTCTATCGCCAAGGCCTACGAGCGCAAAGAGGGCTGGCTTGGCTACTATTGGTCGCCAACGGCCATTCTAGGTAAGTATGATATGGTAAAATTGGATCTGGGTGTAGACCACGATCCCAAGGAATGGGATCGCTGCACGGGTCAGGCTGATTGCTTTGACCCGGTTCCCAATGGCTTTGCTAAAGGTATCGTGACTACAATAACATCAGCAAGCTTTGCCAAAAATTCACCGGAAGCTTTTGCCTATCTCAGCAATCGATCCTGGAAAAATGTTGTTGTTAACGAGATGCTGTCATTCATGGCGGATGAACAGTCGGGAGGAGAAATTGGTGCCGAGGAGTTTTTCAAGCGGCATCCGGAAGTCTGGACTAAATGGGTACCCGATGCTGTCGCAGCCAAGATAAAAGCGGCTCTGTAATGGAGACGGATGGGCTGGCATATGCCAGCCCATCCGTTTGGGTCTCTAATTTTTTTTATTGTAGCGAGGAACCGTCATGGAAGACGGCGGATGGCTTTTACGTTTTCCTGAATTGAGCAGGGATGCGCTCCGAGCTATTAAGAAAAGTTTTGATTTTGGGTACCGTCAATTCTCTCGCACCTACGGGGAGGCGATCGAGAATGTTTTTGAACCTCTGCTGCAATTTCTGATTTGGTTCGAGGATTTTTTCACTGAGACGCCCTGGATGTTAATTATCCTTGGTATAGCTACTTTGGCCTGGCTTGCTAGCCGCTCATGGAAGCTAGTAATAGGCATTGTCGTATCCTTTATGTTAATCGGCGTCTTTGGTATGTGGGAACACACCATGCAGACAATGGCGATGATCGTTGTTTGCACCATCTTGGCCCTTATCATCGGTCTGCCCATTGGTATCCTCATGTCCCGCTATGATCGAGCGCAGTCCGCGATCATGCCAATTCTTGACGTGATGCAAACCATGCCCAGTTTTGTCTATTTGATACCCGTGGTCATGCTGCTTGGTATTGGCCGCGTACCAGGTCTCATTGCGGTCATCATCTACGCCGTACCTCCAATGATTCGGTTGACCAATCTGGGTATCCGGCTTGTAGATAAGGAAGTGCTGGAAGCTGCCGATGCCTTTGGCGCTAGCTATTGGCAACGGCTGACCGGTGTGCAGATACCACTTGCCATGCCCAACATTATGGCCGGGGTTAACCAAACTATAATGATGGCCCTGGCTATGGTTGTAATTGCTTCGATGATCGGCGTGCGCGGCCTTGGCCAACCAGTTCTAAAGGCAGTAACCAACCAGTATTTTGCAGTTGGATTATTCAATGGTCTGGCCATCGTCGCTCTGGCCATCGTCTTCGATCGTATCACTCAGGCCTATGGCCGTCGCCTGCAGGAGCATACCGAACTACGATGACTGACAATGACGACGTCCTTATTTCCGTCCGGAATTTGTGCAAAATTTTTGGGGCTAAACCGCAGGCCATGGTGCCGCTTGTCGCTCGCGGTGTTAGTAAAGATGAATTGCTCGCCGATCATGGCCACGTTCTTGGTCTTTGTGATATCAACTTAGATGTCCGGCGCGGAACAGTCTTCGTTATTATGGGGCTGTCGGGGTCGGGTAAATCGACGCTGATCCGTCACTTTAATCGTATTATCAACCCAACCACGGGCAGCGTTGAAGTTGCAGGGAAAAACATCTTAGAATTTGATGCAACGGCTCTGCGCAATTTTCGCCGCCATGATATTTCCATGGTATTCCAACGCTTTGGCCTGCTGCCGCACCGTACCGTTATTGATAATGTTTCTTTTGGCGTTACCATCCAGGGTGTGAGCGAGGAAAAGGCGCGCGAACGCGCTATGAGCTGGATCGAACGGGTAGGTCTTTCCGGGTTTGAAAACTATTTTCCGTCACAACTTTCCGGGGGCATGCAACAACGGGTTGGACTTGCCAGGGCGCTTGCCACGGATGCAGAGATTTTGTTGATGGATGAGGCCTTTAGCTCGCTTGATCCACTCATCCGTGCGGATATGCAGGACATGCTGTTGTCTTTGCAGGCGGAATTGAAGAAGACTATTGTCTTTATTACTCATGATCTTGACGAAGCGCTTAAGATTGGCGATGACATTGCTATTCTGCGGGACGGACGCATGATCCAGCAGGGCGATGCACAGCAGATCGTGCTAAACCCTATTGATGATTATGTCTCCAGTTTCGTCAAGGATATCAACCGGGGCAGGGTAGTGCGCGTTAGTACTATCATGGAGGCGGTTTCGACTAATGCTAACGGTTTTACGATTACTGCGGACACACTGCTGGAACAAGCATTGGGTGAATTGTGCGACAGCGAGTACGACAGCGCTTGCGTTGTCGATGCCGACGGTAAGGCGGTGGGCGCCGTAAACATGCAAGGCGTGGTTGATGTCATTACCCGGCGAGACTGCGACGAAGCTGCGGAATAGATGTTGCAGAAAATTTATTATACCGATTACTCACTCGGAAAATTTCTGTTGCCGCTCACCATTGAAAAATTTATCAACATCACTAGGCCTGTTGTATTATGTCTAGTGAGAGCCCTCTTACCAAAAAATCTGTAAATTTTAGTTAAGTATTTTACGCTGTCTAATTGACATAGCGATGTATCGAATAGATATATATCTGATCGATATATAATTTATTGATATAGACACCTTCATGGATTCTAAGACTCTTTGCCTCGGCTCGTTGAAGCTTGGTGACACCAGTGGATACGAAATTAAGAAGATGATTGAGGTGGGCTGTTTTGCCCAATACCGAGGTCTGATTGAGTGTATTGAATCCCTCCTAAATTTGGGTCTTCTGGCAGGACAACTGTGGGCGCGGGGGCTTGGCCTCGCCTTCTACCGTGCGTCAGCCGATTATCTAGATCAACATCGCGCTATGCTGATTCCTGCGCCGGTCAAGACGCGGAACCGTAGTGATCTTGTCGTCGAGGATGAAGACATATGACCCGCCCCATCGTCATCGCTGCCGTTATTGTTATTTTGGCGATGGGTTGGATTGCTTCAGGCCAATTCGGTGAGAGTCCACTAAAATCAAACCTGCAGCAGGTCGCGTTAGCAAAACCCAAGGCAGCTGCACCCGCTGTTCGCGTGCGCGTGCAGACGGCTGAAAGCCGTATCACGGAGATTGTTCTATTCGGTCATACTTCGGCTGACCGGACTGTTGAGGTGCGCGCAGAAACAGCCGGTCGTGTTGCCGCCGTGGACGTACAAAAAGGTGAGAATGTCACCAAGGGAAACATTCTTGCTCGTATCGTTCAGGGAGACCGGCCGGCAAGGCTTGCGGAAACTACAGCGTGGGTTGAGAAGGCGTGGGTATCCTATGAGGCCTCTAGAAAGCTTGAAGACCGAGCATTTCGGTCCCGTACCCAGCTTGCTGCTGATAATGCTGAATTAGAATCAGCTCAGGCTGCTCTCGCCAGTATCGAAATAGATATTGCCAATACGGAGATCCGCGCGCCGTTTGCTGGATCCGTGCAGAGGCTGCTCGTCGAAGTCGGAGATTATCTAAAAGCCGGCGACGCGGTGGCAACGGTTATCGATCTTGACCCCATTATTGTTGTTGGCCAACTCGTCGAAGGCGACGTTAGGAGCATTCAGATGGGCGATAGCGCGCAAGTACGTATTGGTAACGGTGTCGAGATGGTCGGTAGGGTTCGCTTTGTCTCACGTGCCGCCGAGGCTACAACGCGGACATTCACTGTAGAAGTAGAGGTGCCCAATCCGAATGATATCTTGTCAGTAGGCTTGACGGCTGAATTGCGCATTCCTGCTAACAAAGTCATGGCGCATCGGGTATCGCCCGCTGTTCTGACGTTGTCAGGTGAGGGTGCCATTGGTGTTAAAATTGTCGATGCTAATAATGAGGTAGAATTCATTCCAGTCACCATAGTTGCGGATACAACAGAGGGAATCTGGCTTGTTGGCCTGCCTGAGATGATTACTTTGATTACGGTCGGCCAAGAATTTGTCGTTGTAGGAGAAGAAGTAAGGCCGGTTTTTGATCTCAATTTAGATCCAAATACGGTGCAGCAGCAGCCTCGTGGGCTATTACCGATCGCTGAACGGGGCGCGTCGTGAATCAACTAATCGATGCGGCGCTTGGCCATGCGCGAACGATTATTCTCATTCTTGTTCTTGTCCTAACAGCTGGGGCGGTCGCCTACGTGGACATTCCCAAGGAGTCCGAGCCTGACGTCAATATTCCGAACATCTACGTCGTAATGAAACACGAGGGAATTTCACCAGAGGATGCGGAACAATTGCTGCTACGCCCGATGGAGCAGGGGCTTCGCGCCATCGAAGGTGTCATGGAAATGAAATCTTCGGCACGGGAGGGTAGTGCCAGCGTCACCTTGAAATTTGATGCCGGTTTTGACGTCGATAAGGCTTTGAGCGACGTGCGTGATAAGGTCGATCTCGTCAAGGTCCAGTTGCCGGACGACACGGAT
>CAUZNJ010000045.1:0-11063 GCA_963580965.1 Alphaproteobacteria bacterium
ACCCGGTGACCCGGTGACCCGGTGACAATCGGTATAATGGTAATGGGCGCGGGGTACGAGCTCCCCAAAATGCGCAAATTGGACGGTGCCTGATGGCCTAGTATGACGCAAGTCAAGAAGGTTCGAGCTTGTTAGGAGGTTCGAAGGATGAGAGGTGTCCATGAAGAATTGGATGCCTGATCGGTTAAAGGCGATGCAGACTGCTTTCGCGCGAGCGAAGGGTTTTGGTTTCAACAGTTAGATCCCATTGCTGCTTTCCCTGGACCGAGAGAGAATAAATTCTTGTGAACACGGTGCTTCCTTAGACGTAAGCGGTGCGGCCTGTTTATATGGCTCTGCTACGGACGATATATGGGTTGGTTTCCTTTTGCTTCCCTGGATGTGGCGGGGGATTACGCATGTCGTTTTTTGGTGTATGTTGTATCTACTCATATATCTAAGTCCGTTAGGCATTAGATATGTGCCGTTCAGGAGACTGGAACATGCAAGTCACGACACAGGAAGCATCTCGCCTCGCGATGAAATCGGGGATGAAGATCACTAAGCTGACCGAGAATATCTGTGCCGAGGTGACTGGCATCGATTTGCGCCAGCCTATCGACGCGGATACGCAAAATTTCCTTTACGACTTGTTGGTTAAAAACGTGGCGCTCGTTTTCCGCGATCAAGAATTCACCCCCGGTGAGTATATATCCGCCGTTTCCATCTTCGGGACTATAATGCTGGATGAAAGCCCCGAGAACCGATTGCCCGAACTGCCCCTGATCAGCTTGATTTCGAGCCAGTCCAAGGATGGGGAAGGCAAACGCGTGATGACCGGAGAACGTTGGCATTCCGATCACGTTAATCACCAGAGACCGCCAAAATTTACGTGCCTGTATGCAGTTAATCTCCCCGATTCGGGCGGCGCCACCAACCTCGCTAATACCCGGGAAGGGTATGCTGCGCTTCCGGATGACGTAAAGAAGCGCGTTGATGGGATGAAGACCGCCAATGTTATTATAGGCAGCGCCTCCAAATCTGTGAATAGTGATCGCCGGGCTTGGCAGGCTGAAAGCCCGCCCGATCCCGTTATCCATCCGCTGGTGCGCACCCATCCCGATGCTGGGACCAGGGCGCTCTATTTTCACCCAAACAAAGTGGAAAATATTATTGGAATGGAGCCGCAGGAATCTCAGGAATTACTTGAAGAGCTGACCGAATATGTGGTCAAGCCAGAATTTTTGTATGCTCACCAATGGCGTCTTGGCGACATGATGATCTGGGATAATCGTTCGGCCTTTCACAGGGCCAGCTTTGATTATGACATAAACCAGCACCGCTTGCTTTATCGCACACTTGTCGAAGGTGATATTCCACACTGAAGACGTTGCCGTGCTGGCATTAAACGACGTTATTCCACTTCTCCGGGATGGCAATGCTGGTGCCTTGCGCCAGCCCTATCGAGCCCCTAATCTGCGCCCCGCTGGCGGTTGATGGGGCGTAGCCAAGCGGTTAAGGCAACGGGTTTTGATCCCGTGACCCCAGGTTCGATTCCTGGCGCCCCAGCCACCGGCCCGCTGCTTTCCCTCTTTCTTTTGCTACCGCTAGTGTCTGGGCCGCGTGCTTACCAGACTTCCTTGACGGCAAGCCCGCGCATAAAGTTTTCGCGGATTAGGTCCGGATCACGCACTATCTGCGTGACGCCGGGCTGCTTGCGATGCTGTCGGCATCTTCCGAAAATTCCTTATTCTGCATTTGCGTAAACGGAGCCGTTCCTGGGGCGCCGCGAGGAATTAATGGAGGAATTTGGACATTCTCAAAAGGTAACAACCCATTCTAATTCAACCTAGACCCATTGCTACGATTTGGGTGCCGGCGCAATGAAGGCCGCTTGCCCCGATGGCTAAACATGTGTTTGAACGTTGCTGCTTGCGGCCGTCTACGATCATTTGAGTCGCTGACCCTCGTCGTGCTGCCAGCGCGCATGGGACGCTCCGTTGTCGATATCTTCCAAAATATCCAGAATCGCTACACGTGCGCCTTTCAGGTTAGCGAGGGTGTCGGTCAGCGCGTGTGGGCTCGACCATCGCACGCGGCCAAAGGGATCGATGAATTGCGGTCGCCGGCGCAGGCCCACGAGCCAATATCCGCCGTCAGCAGCCGGGCCAAATACTGCATCATGGCTCCCAAGCAGGCGAATGGCCCGGGCGATATGACTGGGCTCAACAGTAGGAATATCGCTACCGATTAAAATTGCGGGACCGGGAGAGACCGAAGCCAGTACATGGGCCATGCGGGAGCCGAGATCTCCCGGTCCCTGGGGAATGCGGCGTGGTCCTTGGGGCCACGCCTTCCATTGCAAAGTCCGGTCGGGTGTTACCGCCAGAATGGTCCGCCAGCGGGGGTCGCAGGCCAGGCGGCGGATAACCCCGGCTAGGCATTGCCGGTAAAATGCCGTTGCGGCCACTGGCCCGATGTCGCGGCCCAACCGTTTCTTGACCGTACCAAGCACCGGACAGCGAGCAAAAATGATCAGAGTAGGTCCGTAGGTCATGCGTAGACCCGGGTAATAACACTGACAGGGACACCGAGGTAATAAAGTACCAGACATAGAATGTTGCGTAATGGTCGCAGGACGTAACCGCCCTCGCGATAGCGCCGGGCCGAAGTTACCGCTGCGACGTCGAGAAATACCAGGCGGCCGCGATGAATGCGACGGACGATATCGACGTCCTCCATGATAGCAAGGGGGCGGTAGCCGCCGACGGATTCATAAAAGGTTCGGGCCATCAGCAGGCCCTGATCACCATATGGCAGTCCAAACATCCAGCATCGCCACTTGACTAGGGTTTCCATCATTTGCGCTGCCTGGCTATCGTCATCTAGGGAGAACTGAAAGGCCGCGGCCCTATGGCGGTTGAGGGGCGAGTTGGCATAGCGTTTGACTTTGGTCGACCAACCGGGTGCTAAGCGTGTATCGGCGTGAAGAAACAGTAGCCATTCCTCGCTTGCCGCAGCGGCCCCGGCAATCAATTGCTGCCCGCGGCCCCGGTCTGCGGTAACGACTTTTGCGCCTGCCGCCCTGGCGATAGCCACGGTATCGTCCTCGGAGCCGCCATCACTGACCACGACACTCCAATGAAATGGGGATTCCCTCAGGGACTCTAGCGTTTCCCGAATGGTATCGGCAGCGTTCAGCGTGGGAATAACGATGCTCAGCATGGTTTCTGCTCGTTTGCCGCTGCTCTATTCAACCTAAGGCTGATCTCTATCAGCCTATCGAACGGGAGCGCCGAATCATGCCACCCTACTGGAGGTTGTAGTAGTCTTTAAGCATCCGGTTAACATCATTATCAAGCCGGCGTTTGTTCTTCGCCACCTCAATATCCCTGCGCCTATCGCGGCCAAGGTCCCAGCTGTGGGTTAGCGATCTCGAGCAACGGCTGGGGCCGGGCACCACTAAGTTGGTGGGGGGAGCCCATTTTGGACTTGCCGCCGACGGCGTGCCCATGGGAACGCCGTCGGTTCCGGTAACTCTCAGCCAAACGATTCCGAGTTGGAATAAGTCGTTGATGCAGCAAAAACCGCGAAGGAGGGCAGGTGGATAGATTCTTCTGAGACTGCCGTTCGAGATCAAGGCACTGTTAGCCCAATGGCTGGCTAAATACTAGCCGGCGCGGGAGAATAAGGTTCTATCCCTGATCCGCCAGGGCAGCGATGGTGCATTTTATCGGGCCGAATTTGGTAAGAGAATGCGCGGCAGCGGTACCTATGCGGGATTCTTCGTTAGGGAATTTCATGCTGCTTGTTTATGATTCGGGGCTCACAAGGGGCGCGCTACGGAGAGGGGGTTGAATACATCCCTATTCCAACCACCTGCACAACAGGGTGACCAGTTTCCCTTCTTCTAAGAAGAGCGCGATCCATCTTGTCGTGCTAAGCTTGATTCGATGGAACACCAAGCTGCAAATGATCTCACAGGCTTGGCTGCTGTCGCACTGGCAGCACTGATATGTGGCATATTTCTTGAACGCCTGCGCCAACCGGCGATTGTTGGTTATATTCTTGCGGGCGTCGTGCTGGGCCCGGCAGGCTTTCATCTGGTGGGCGAGGCGTCAGTGGCGCCGCTGGCCGAACTCGGTGTTCTCCTACTGCTCTTCACGATTGGTATGGAGCTATCTGTTCGGGCTTTTCGCCGCATGTGGCGGTTATTTGTTGTTACGACGTTGTTCCAGGTGGTCGGCAGTACGGCCATGACCTTCGCTCTGTCGCTGCTATTCGGTTGGCCGCCAGGGCTCGCCATTTTTCTCGGCTTCGCCGTCGCCCTGTCATCCACGGCGGTGGCGGTGAAAATCCTTGAACGACTGGGTGAATTGCGAACCCGTGTCGGTCGCGTCACCATCGGTGTGCTTATCGCCCAGGACCTTGCTGTCGTTCCTATGATGCTGACCTTATCGGCGATGGCCGGGGATAGTTTCCAGTGGTCGGCATTACCAAAAATTGCATTCTCAATACTATTCCTCGTTTGGTTGATTTGGTTTCTTAGCCGTGGCCGTAAGATATTCCTGCCCTATTCAGCAATGGTCGGCGGACATCGTGACCTGACACCGCTGGCGGCTCTCGCTTTCTGTCTCGGTGCGGCTGCTGTATCGGGTTTGATGGGGTTGTCGGCGGCCTACGGTGCATTCTTAGCTGGGCTTGTTATTGGTAATTCCCACCAGCGCCACGCCATGCTGGCGGTGGTTGAGCCGCTGCAGAGCATCCTAATGATGGTATTCTTTCTCTCCATCGGGTTGCTCGTCGATCTCGATTATTTGTGGGAAAATCTTGGCGCCGTTTTGCTCTTGCTGACTATGGTGACCATCTTCAAGACGGTGCTTAACGTTGCTATCCTGCATCTGTTGGGAGAGCCCTGGCAGCGCGCCTTTCTTGTTGGCGTTACCATTGCGCAGATCGGTGAATTTTCATTCCTGCTCGCCGTCGTTGGCTTGGATAGCGGCCTTATTACGCCCGAAGATCGCCGTTTGATCGTCGCTGTTACGGTGCTTAGTCTAGCTCTCAGTCCATTATGGGTAGTCATCGGTCGGCGTCTCCATGACCTTGCCGACGACGGCATTACCTCCGGTCAGCGGTTGATCCAATTAGTTTACGCGCCCGAGGCTGAGTTCGTTCTTGGCACGTTGGGCGAAGCCCGCTCGCTGACCATGCGTCAGGCCCGCACCTTAGCGATTATTTTGCGTCGAAAATTATTATGGCGCTTGCGCGGCAAGCCCGAGAATTTGGCGGTAAAGCCGCCGCCTGTTGAAGACCTGCACTCCAAAATTGCACTCGCCACTGACGTGCGAATGGATGTTTCTGGGGAAGCAGTGCCGGTTGCTATCAGCGCGGTAAACTTGGCCCCTTCGGAGGGCCCTGATCCGTCAACGATGGAACGCCAGCCGTTTCGCAAGCCTTCTCGCCGCCGCCGCTCCACTGCTGCCGTCGTAACGGGGGCTAGAACAGGGATCCTATCGCCGGACAAGCCCACCAAGACGGGTCGGCCCCAGCGGCCAAAAAAGCCTGGTAAAAAAAATTCCTGATTTTGAATTTGAGAAAGTAGCCTGGGCTGGAGGTGCACGCTTAGTTGCCGGTATCGACGAAGCCGGGCGGGGGCCGTGGGCTGGCCCTGTTGTAGCCGCTGCTGCGGTATTTTCCGGCGAAAAGCTATCATCCGAGTTGCGCGAAGGATTAGACGATTCCAAGGTTCTGCCCCGTCGGCGTCGGGAATACCTGTTCGCCGTATTGGAGAATACCGCGGCCGTCGACTTTGGTATTGGCCTCGCCTCGGTCGAAGAGATCGACCGGCACAACATCCTGCAGGCCACCATGCTTGCCATGGCCCGCGCTGTTAAGGCGCTGCCGCACCTCCCTGAATTTTCTCTCATCGATGGCAATCGGGCCCCGGCCCTTCTGTGTCCCTGCCGCTGTATAGTCGGAGGTGATGGTCGCTCGTTAAGTATTGCCGCCGCCTCGATTATCGCCAAGGTAACTCGGGACCGTATGATGGCTGAATTGGATGCTACCCACCCTGGTTACGGATGGTCGCACAATGCCGGGTACGGCACGCCCGAGCATCGGCGCGCGCTTGAGAGCCTGGGTGTAACGCAACACCATCGCCGCAGCTTCGCCCCAATTCACAATATTTTGCGGCTGGGCAATGCGTAAATGTCCATATGTGGGTCAATGATTCTGCTGCAAGTCATTGAATCTATTTGTTTCTTGACGGCGAGTCCGGCTGCGCACAATGTGCGGGCATGGGAGCGCACAAGAAAGTTGAGTCAAATTGCATCCTGCATGGCGATAGCGTGCAGATGATGGAAGGCTTGCCGGCCGGATCGGTCGATATGATTTTTGCCGATCCGCCCTACAATCTTCAGTTGGGCGGAGAACTTTTGCGTCCGAACAATACCCGTGTTGCCGGCGTCGATGACGCTTGGGACCGGTTCAGAAGTTTCGATTCTTATGACACGTTCACCCGCGCTTGGCTTGGTGCGGCGCGGCAGGCGTTAAAGCCGACCGGTTCGCTCTGGGTGATCGGGAGCTACCACAATATTTTCCGCGTCGGCTCGATCCTCCAGGATCTCGGGTACTGGATCCTCAATGATGTTATTTGGCGCAAATCTAACCCCATGCCGAATTTTCGGGGCCGACGTTTTACCAATGCGCACGAAACAATGATCTGGTGTGCCCGTGACCGGGATTCGGCTTATCGCTTTAACTACGATGCGATGAAGGCGCTTAACGATGACCTGCAGATGCGCAGCGACTGGGTTCTCCCGCTGTGCACCGGGCACGAACGGCTAAAGGTTAACGGTCGCAAGGCGCACCCGACGCAGAAGCCTGAGGCCCTATTGCATCGTGTTATTTTGGCGACAACGGAAGTGGGCGACATCGTCCTCGACCCTTTCTTCGGTACCGGGACCACCGGCGCTGTCGCGAAGCGGTTGGGCCGGCGCTATATCGGGATCGAACAGGAGATGGAGTACGTGAAACTTGCTGAATCGCGACTTGCGGCGGTCGAACCTGCCGTTGACCTGCAGCTCCTAGATACGCCGTCTCGCCGCCAGGAACCACGCATTCCTTTTGGCTGGGTGGTTGAACGCGGTTTGCTGGCGCCAGGTGCTGTGCTTTGCGATAGCCGTCGCCGTCATACCGCCAAGGTCCGGGCTGATGGAACGTTGATTGCCGCCGATTTTCGTGGCTCAATCCACAAGGTTGGCGCGCACGTACAGGAAGCGCCTGCCTGCAATGGGTGGCAATTCTGGCATGCCGAGATTCAGGGCAAGTTGGTGCCCATCGATGTCTTCCGGCAGAAGCTGCGGGCAGAGCTCCACTAACGCGGGTACCCGGCGCATCGCAGCCCTTGGTAATCTAATATATTTATGCAGCAGGCTCTCGAGCCGGCATGTACTCATCCCCCTTGTTGAATATCATTTTTGATTGGGCTTCGATGGGCCGTGCCGTTAATGGTAAACAGGTTACAACGAACACAATAATCAATGCGGAGAAATCCATGTCCGATGACATGAAAACCGTCATCAAGAACCACACCAAGGACATTCTCGATGCTGGCGGCCTGTCACTGATGATGTCGATACGGTCGTCGAAGTCGGTTGAAACGGTTCTCGCCCTGCAGGCGGCTGGGTTTGATAGTTTCTTTGTCGACCTGGAGCACGGCGGCCTGACAATGTATGAGGCCGGCCAACTCGCCACCATGGGAATTGCTGCCGGCGTCACCGTTTTTGTCCGATTGCCCGGCCATAATGTGATGGCGGCTGCTCAGGCCCTTGATGGTGGTGCCTGGGGTGTAATTGCACCGCACCTAGAAACGCCGGAGCAGGCGGGCATGATGGCGGATGCTTGCATGTACCCACCCATCGGACACCGTTCGGCCTCTAGTACCGTCCCGCATTTTCGCTTCCGCAGCTGGCCGACCGTGCCGGTGCGTGCGCATCTCAACAATCATACCATGCTGATCTGCCAGATTGAGACGGAACGGGGTGTTGAGAATGCTGAGGCTATCGCTGCTGTCGATGGTGTCGCGTTGTTGCTGCTTGGCGGCAATGATTTGAGCGCCGAAATGGGCATCCCCGGTGACTTCACCAACGAGAAATTCATTGGCGCCGTCGACCGGATCATTGATGCTGCTAAGAAACAGGGAAAGCACGCCGGCATCGCGGGAATAGGCTCCCCGGAGCTGATGCAGAAATTTTACGACAGGGGTGCTCGGCTGTTCTCGCTTGGTACCGATACAGGGGCTTTCGTCGCTAGTGCCCGTCAACAGGCAATGACCGCACATAAGATGGCTGGTTAGACATCCGTTGCGTGGAAAGGAAGTTCAATGAACAGTTTGGGAAATAATGCCGTCGAGTCGATCGAGCTTGACGAGCGTCAGGCGCGCATCGATCTTGCTGCAGCATTTCGTTTGGCCGGCCGCATGGATATGGTTGAAGGCGTCGGCAATCATTTCAGCTATTTATTGCCGGGTGAACCAGCACGCTTCCTGATCAATGCCCGTGGACAGCATTTCTCTGAAATGTCGGCAGGACATTTCCTGACGGCCAATCTCGATGGAGAGGTTCTCGCAGGGCAGGGGGAACTCCGGCCAGTCGCCTTCTTCATCCACTCGCGTATCCACCTTGCCCGGCCAGAGGCGCGATGCGTGTTGCATGCTCATCCTCCATACGCCACGGCCCTAACCATGGTTGAAGGTGGGCACATCGTTGGCGCGCATCAGCTGATCCTGCGTCTCGGAAATCGCATTGCCTATGATGATGATTACAACGGCATCGCGCTAGATGAGGCGGAGGGGGATCGGATTGCTGCCACCATGGGTGATGCCACCATACTGATGATGGGCTGTCACGGCGTGACGGTTGTCGGGCCGACAGTGGCAGATGCCTTTGACCAGCTCTATTTCCTTGAACGGATGTGCCGCTATGAGGTATTCGCGCGTTCCACGGGATTGCCATTGCGGGCAATCGGGGCGGAGTTGCGGGCCAGCGCTGACCACCCTCTTGGTCACCCTCGCTATGAGGCGCAAGAACACTTTGCCGCTCTAAAGCGCCAACTCGACCGGGAGGAGCCAGACTACCAATTTTAACGGGTAGCTACCGGTGTCGCCATATCATGGCGCCATGACCTCAAAATTATTAATCCTTACAAAAACAAGGAAACGCCGCGTTGGATAAGATCGACCTCCTCATCAATCTGAAAATGGAGCCGCTCTGCATCGAGCACCTTGCCGAGCATTACTCCGTGCACTACTGGCCCGACCCGGCGACCCATGATGTCTTGCTCAAAGACTCGGTACTGAAAAAGATTCGGGCCGTACAAACAAACGGTTCTTACGGCCTTAAACGACCCTTTATTGATGTTATGCCCAACCTTGAGATCATCTGCGCTATCGGTGCTGGTTTTGAAGGAATTGATCTTGATGCGGCGCGGGAGCGCGGCATTCCCGTTACCCATGGCCCGGGGACCAACGCGACCGCCGTTGCCGATCAGGCTTGGGCGTTGCTGCTTGCTGCCTTCCGCCGAATTCCCTGGTGCGATCAAAGCATGCGCGCGGGTGGCGGGGAGGAAACCCGCAAAATCATGCCGATACCGACAGGTAAAAAACTGGGCATCTTTGGTCTTGGGCATATAGGCAAGCAGATCGCCAAACGCGGCCTTGGTTTTGATATGGAGATCGGCTATTTCGGCCGGAAGCCACAGCAAGGTGTACCGTACCGTTATTTTGATAGCCTCAAAGCCCTAGCTGAATGGTGCGATGTGCTGTCGGTCAGCGCCCCGGGTGGACCGGAGACCCGCCACATCGTTAATGCGGAAATTTTTGATGCGCTTGGGCCAACGGGATTCCTCATTAATACGGCGCGCGGCAGCCTCGTCGACGGAGAAGCCCTCGCCACGGCACTGCGCGGGGAACGCATCGCCGGTGCAGGTATTGACGTTATTGAAGGGGAGCCGGCTGTGCCTGATTCTTTTATCAGGTTACAGCGTCTCGTCATGAGCCCACACACGGGCGGCTATGCACCAGAGGCGGTTTGGAACATGATTTCTTTGGTGCGTGATAATATGGATGCGCACTTCGCCGGAAAGCCAGTGCTATCGCCGGTTCCTGAGTGACGCCCCAGTATCGTTGGTGCTGTCGAGAGGGCTGCCGATCCGCCTGCTGCGACGCATAATAGGCTTACGGTAACGGGTTACGGCCGATGTCGTAGTGTAAGGTACGGATACCTGAGTTGGTGCCCTTGACGAAGTTATATCCTCTTCTTGAGCATCAGGTCCTTTCATCTCCTCACTCCTTCAATCTAGTTGAAGCCAACTGCCATCTCGAAACTTTCCCCTTATCAAATACCAAACCATAAACAGGGCGGATCGTACTCGCAGAACTACAAAGAAGTGCTTTCCCGTCCAAATTGTTCGCAGCTTTTACCGTCCCTGCACTTGCAAGGAACACGGTGATGATTGCTCCACGGATAAAAAAATCAGTGACCAAATCACAAATCTCATCAGCCAATCCAGTAAGTTCGTTATTCATTTCATCGTTTGTCATTCTCGTATTTCCTTCTTCGTACGAGCCTCTCCGAACACCTGTCCTTCTTTGACCCTACTTTCTTATAATAGGGGTTGGTGGGCCTTCGGTTGAGGTCAGTAAGGTGTCGCAAATGACAAAACCCCACCGGATTAACGATGGGGCTGCAATGTGGGTCAGGTATGGTTGGTTAGGTATTTTGGTGGTTACGCAACCTCCTTCTCATAGATATCGAACATCTCGAAATAGAGGACTTCCCATTCTTCGCACCCAAAAGGAAGTGCATCGTCCTCTCCATACAGTTCCTTATAATCTTATGCTAGGACTATTTGTTCCATTCGGCAATTGGCGCTCTTGCAATTGTGATCGGTCCGGCAAAAATGATCTTCTTCGCAACTGGAGTAAATTAATGGCGAAAAAACTGGAGATCGGTGATGTCTTCCCCGAAATGACCCTTAATCTGGTCGGCGGCGGAACGGCAACACTACCCGATCTGGGGGATGCC
>CAUZNJ010000046.1:0-10872 GCA_963580965.1 Alphaproteobacteria bacterium
GCTGGAGCCGTGGGTATGCAGCGCCCATAGGTGCACGAAGACCAAGGCAAAGATAACAAAGGGCAGCAGATAATGGAGGGAAAAGAAGCGGTTGAGTGTCGGGTTATCCACCGAAAAACCACCCCATAGCCAGCTGACAATGGATTCACCAATCAACGGAATAGCCGAGAACAAATTAGTGATGACCGTCGCACCCCAAAAACTCATCTGGCCCCACGGCAGGACGTAGCCCATGAAGGCCGTCGCCATCATCGCCAGGATGATCAGTACGCCAATCATCCATAGAAGTTCGCGCGGCGCCTTATAAGAACCGTAGTACAGGCCACGGAACAGGTGGATGTAGATGCATATAAAGAAGATCGACCCACCGTTCATATGGAGGTAGCGGATCAGCCAGCCGTAATTAACGTCGCGCATAATGCGCTCGACACTGACAAAGGCATGGTCCACATGTGGCGTATAGTGCATGGCCAGTACGATGCCGCTAGCAATCATGATCACCAGCACGACCCCCGCCAGGGAACCGAAATTCCACCAGTAGTTCAGATTGCGAGGCGTCGGGTACTCGTGCAGCTCGTGCTGCATCATGGTGAAAATCGGCAGTCGGTAGTCGATCCACCGGACGACCGGGTTCGTCCAGGTCGGCGTACTCATCGCTGGTTCCCCTTATCCGATGCGAATCGTGTTGTCGTCGAGGAATTCATAGGGCGGAACAGGCAGATTTTCCGGCGCCGGCCCCCTGCGAATTCGGCCCGAAGTATCGTAGTGAGAGCCATGGCAAGGGCAGAACCAACCACCAAAGTCGCCTTGCGGATCGCTCGCCTTCTGGCCGAGCGGGATACATCCGAGATGGGTGCATACACCGACCATGACCAGCCACTGCGGCTCTTTGACCCGGGAGGCATCCTGTTGCGGGTCGGGCAGGTCATCCATGGCGACGGACCGCGCCTGTTCGATCTCTGCCGCTAAACGGTGGCGCACAAAAACCGGCTTGCCGCGCCAGACGACCGTAATGGACTGGCCCATCTCAATGGGGGACAAATCAACGTCGGTCGACGAAAGTGCCAGGACGTCCTTTGCCGGGTTCATTGTATCAACCAGCGGCCAAACGGAAAGTCCGGCGCCGATGGAGCCGACCGTGACCGTTGTATACACAAGAAAGTCGCGCCGTGTGGCGCCTTCTTCATCATCATGACCGCCCGGGGCCGTGCTCACCACATCGCTCATACGCAATCCTTTTTGTTCACCCCTGCAGCCAAGTGCCCGCCCCTCTACGATGAATACTCAGACTGCCGTGTACAATGGCGGCTTGAGGGCCTCCCTCAGGCGGCCCTATGGCCACCGCCATGGAACTAGAGTTTTGCTGGGGTATAATGCAATTCTCCTGCCTTGCAAAGGGCCAAAGAAAGGCCATCATCCATGATAATACAACCCACTAGCCACCTTATGCCATAATTTAGGGGATGCATTTGCGCCTGATTCTATTCGAACCTGACATCCCCCAGAATGCCGCGGCGGCGTTCAGGTTAGCAGCCTGCCTCGGTATCTCCGTGGACATCATAGAACCAACTGGTTTCGTCCTCTCAGATTCGCGCCTACGCCGCGTCGGGATGGACTATATCGACGCCCTAGATATGCGCCGACATGACTCATGGAAATCGTTCCTGCTGGCTCGAGCGAATGAACCTGATCTCTGGCGTCGCTTGATCCTGCTGACGACGGCGGGTGATATGCCCTATACAACGTTTTGCTTTGAGCCAAGCGACGCCGTTTTGGTCGGCCGCGAAAGCATTGGCGTGACTGATGCTGTTCATCGGATTGCCGATGCCCGGCTGCGCATTCCTCTGCGCGCTGGCATGCGGTCACTCAATGTCGCCATGGCAGCATCGATGGTAATGGGCGAGGCCCTACGCCAAACTAATGAATTTCCGCAAGATTAGTTATATCTCAGACATGGCGAACATCATTGGCCGAGAAACAATATGACGCTTCCCAGCAATAACCAGAAGAAAAAAGCGGTCACATGGTTCGAAGACTTACGTGACCAAATTTGTGAATCGTTAGAGGCCTTGGAAGATGAAGTTACTGGCCCCAACCCAACCAGCGTCAACTATTATGGCCGATTCCAACGCACAGCCTGGCAACGACCGCCAGCGGGTCAAGTAGGTGGCGGCGTCATGGCAGTGATGCGGGGCCGAGTTTTCGAAAAAGTCGGTGTAAATGTGTCAACCGTCTGGGGCGAATTCGACGAGCAGTTCCGCAAGGAGATCCCCGGCGCCGAAACCGACCCCCGCTTTTGGGCCTCCGGAATTTCAATGGTTGCCCATCCCTGCTCGCCCAAAGTACCGGCGGTGCACATGAACACCCGAATGATCATCACTAACCAGTGGTGGTTCGGGGGCGGGGGCGATCTGACGCCCACGTTCCCCGACAATACCGATACGCATGATTTTCATGCTGCGTTTAGGGCCGCCTGCGACGGCTATCGTGATGGTGCCTATACTGAGTACAAGGACTGGTGCGACCGTTATTTTTTTCTGCCGCACCGGGGGGAGCCCCGCGGCGTCGGTGGCATATTTTACGACCGGCTAAACGCCGGCGATTGGAATCGGGATTTCGCCTTCACCCAGGCCGTAGGGAAAGCACTCCGCGATATTTACCCCACCCTCGTGCGACGCCATATGAATGATACATGGACAGCTCAGGACCGCCATGCCCAGCGGGTGAAGCGGGGCCGCTATGCTGAATTTAACCTGCTCCACGACCGGGGAACACGATTCGGCCTGATGACCGGCGGCAATACGGAAGCCATTCTCATGTCACTACCACCTGACGTGGCCTGGCCTTAGAGCCCTTCACATGTGCGAGTGCAAAGATCACTACATGAGTTTCCTACATGAGAACTAAAGATTAATGTTAATTAACAGATTAAATATGTATTTAATTTTATTTAAACAATATATTACTAAGTCAATATCGTATCTACACTAATAAAACTGGATTTTAATGAAATCTGCACCTGAGGCCGCCTCAAATATTTAACCATCGTGTTATGAAGTAGAGGCAACTTCAGCTGCCAGCCTTACCAAGCATTCATTTCTCGAAAACCTACAACCGCCGTCCTGCCACCATGTTTCCACATTAGCCAGCGCCTTGCCCATAGACGGACCCTGCGTCATGCCGAGCGCGATCGCATCACGCCCCTTGAGAGGAAACTCAATGGGTTTCCAAGCCTCGGCAGCTTCAAGAATTGCCTCCCAAGACCCCGTACGCGCCAATGCCGGGGTTTCATTAGCAGCACGTTCACCTGCCCAGGAAATAAGCGCCAGATCACGCACCCGATCCGGCCCAAGGCTGTAGAAGGAGCGGCGTAGGTTGTTCTCGTCCATACCTGGAGCAATATAGCATTCTGGGACGGCCAGTGCCGCCAACCGAGCCGCGTCAGCACGTGACAGGCGCAAGCGTTCGCTTGCGGCAGCGACCCCTAAAGCATCCGTATCGAGGACGACTGCGAGGCGGCGCAACGGATCGAGACACACGGATTTCTGATACAGCCCCGTGGTGTCTAACCATTGCAGCACACGCAGATGGCCGATGTGACCAGCGTGTTCCCCGACCTCCGGCAATATCTGATGTAGTACGCCGACACCGTGCATCAACATCAAGATGTTTGCTGGGTCGGGGGCGGCAAGGATGCGGAGAAGTTCCCCCCGCACCCGTTCTCCCGACAAGCTTGGTAACAGGGCGGCATGCATGCGGCATGCAGCCAAGGCCTCGACGGATAGCGGCAGACGGCCGTAATGAGCGTAAAAGCGGAAAAAGCGAAGAATACGCAGCACGTCTTCTTCGATGCGAGTGGTTGGATTGCCAACGAAGCGAATCTGGCCGCAGCTAAGATCACTAAAGCTATTGAAGGGGTCGAAAAACTCGCCGTCGGGCGTCGCTGAAAAAGTGTTGATGGTAAAGTCCCGGCGGAGAGCATCGGCGATCCAGTCGTCGGTAAACGCGACCTCGGCCCGACGCCCATCCGTCGACACATCAACTCGCAAGGTCGTGACCTCGAACACCATGCCATCGGCAATGGCTGTGATCGTGCCGTGACCAATTCCCGTGGGGATGGCTTTGATCCCGGCGGCTTCAAGCAATTTTATGACCCGTTGTGGCAGGTCCGGGGTCGCTATATCGATGTCGGAGATGGGCCGGTTGACGATGGCGTCGCGCACACAGCCACCAACGAAGCGTACTTCCGTGCCATCCGCGGTCAGCGCGGCGATCACTGCGCGCGTCGACGGCGCCACAAGCCAGTTCTGGGGCCCCAGGTTACCCGTTGCTTCAGCCATGGGGAATGACACGCTCACCGAACCTATCCCCGACGGGTCAGTTGGACGATCCGGAGATCGTCCGTCCGTCCTCTATGCGCCCCGTTTGTTCAGTCGGGCCATCTTCTGACCCATCATTGAGCGCCACATAAAACATTCCCGCAAAGGCCAAAAGTAGACCCCCGGCGAGGAGAGAAGTCCATGATCCTCCCTGCAGGCGCTGTACCACGGTGCGGGTGGCGTTCCCGCGCCGACTGGTTAGCAGAACCCACATGACGAAAATCACTATCGGAGAAATCAGCGGCAGAACATAAAGCAACACCAGGCGGATCATGACGCCTCGCCGCCTAGTCTCATGGCCAAGTTTACAAGCATGCCGGCCGTTGCTCCCCAGATGTAATAGTCGCCATATGGCAAAGCGTAGAAGTTCCGGGTGCGCCCAAAAACCTCACGGCTGTGGCGTTCGCGGTTTTCAGGGTCGCATAGAAAGGCTAGCGGCACCTCAAATATCTCCGCCACTTCTTGGGGGTCGGGAATGAGAACGAGGGGCGGTGTGGCCATACCGACGTAAGGCGTGATCTCAAATCCGGTGCGGGTGATGTAGGTATCAAGCCTACCAATGATTTCAACCAACTCACGGCCTAGGCCGATTTCTTCTTCTGTTTCACGCAACGCCGTGTCCTCCAGCGAAGCATCCTCCCGCTCCACACGGCCACCAGGAAAGCTGATCTGACCGGGGTGATGGACGAGATGTTCAGTACGCCGAGTGAATAGCACGGTCAGGCCCTCGGGCCGATCAATTATGAGGACCAGTACCGCTGCATGCCGCAGGTTAGCAAGATCCTGTCCATTCGCAGGCGGCCATCCAGGGTTCAAGTCGTGATCGCCACGGCGGCCACGGGTGCTTCTGCACAGTTTGGCAATTAACCTATCTCTGATCATTTACCAAATACCGCATCTTCGCCATCTTCGTCGAGAGTCCCGATAGGAAAAAACACGCCACTGCTCCAGATACCGAACACAGATTCGTTATTTTTCTTTTCTTCCGTTCCCTGAGATACCAAATCATAATAGACGGAGCGTACGAGACGGGCATCCATTCGCGGCCGCACGACGACGTAAGGTGAGGGCTCACCCGTCACAAGATTGGTCTCAATGCGGATGGGATGATCCTTATCGGCGACCACTATTTCATCAACATTCGTTCGAAAAGTGAGGACTTGCTCGCGCCCCACGCCGCCAACCGTCATCTCAACTGCCATAAAAGGGGCGTCTTCTACTTGAATGCGCGCCATTTCCGCCGGGGTGACAAGCCAATAGCGGCCAGCCCGGTCACGGGTCAGCACTTTGGCGAAAAGCTTGACGAGTTCCCGTCTACCGATTGGCGTACCTTCATGGAACCACGTACCGTCCGTTGCGATCCGCATATCGATATCGCCGCAATTGGTGCGCCCCCGAGCAATCGCCGGTATGACCGGAAGATTCGGGTCCGCCTCGAACGGAATTGGGTCGCCAACCCGATTAATTTGGCCGAGAAACATCGACATTAACGTAACCTGTCCTACCCGAGCACACCGTCACAATCGAAGATGACTATTTCTAGGCGCAATATGGGCCGGGCCATGAGGGCTATTTGAGATTAGAAGGTAGTCAGCTTATGTCGTTCAGGTCTTACCAGCCTTAGGCCTCAAGGGGGCAGACTTGGGAGATCCGCTGCGTGCCGCTTTCTTCACTTTAGCCACCAATTGAGCTTCGAGAGCAGCAACCCGCTTTTCCAGCTTTTCTTGTTCGGCGCGGGCTTTGGCTGCCATATCGCGCACGGCATCGAATTCCTCCCGCGGGGCCACGTTCATGCGATTAAGCATACGTTCGAGGCGTTGCTGAATCAGCTCCTCCACTTCCTCGCGCATGCTGTTGGCAGTTGAAACCGCGCCACTAGCGACACGGGCAAGATCTTCAAACAGGCGGCTTCTAGTTTGCATGACGGCTCCCATGGTTGGGCAAAGAACACACTTCATAATATCGCCCATGACACTCTCAGCGCAACTCGCTCCGCTATGTTTTACCATTTGCGAACCACACCTCCTTCACTGCCTTGCGGGTGCCACGGCGCCCTTCTATAAATTGACAATCGAATTGGGGTCGAACAAGGCAGGAGGATTTCGCTTGTACGTGGTGACGGGCGGCGCCGGTTTCATCGGCTCCAACATCGTAGCGGGGCTGGAAGCCAATCAGGCAGGGCCAGTAGTCGTCGTTGACCGCCTGGGCACTGACGATAAATGGCGTAACATCGCCAAGCGGGAGCTTGAGGACGTAGTCGCGCCGGAGGATCTGTTTCCATTCCTCAACGGCCGCGCAGGAAAGATCGAAGCTGTCATTCACATGGGCGCCATTTCTTCGACCGTGGAAACAAATGTTGACGCCCTGATCCGCGAGAATTTTCATCTGTCACTGTGGCTCTGGCAATGGTGCTCGGCAAATGGTGTTCCGCTGATTTATGCGTCCTCAGCGGCAACCTATGGCGATGGCGCACAAGGCTTTCGTGACGATAACAGCGGCGAGGCCCTGGCCCAACTGCGGCCACTAAACCCTTATGGTTGGAGCAAGCACCTGTTTGACCGACGAGTAGCACGGATAGTGGCTGAAGGAAATCCGGCGCCGCCAAAGTGGGCGGGCCTAAAATTCTTTAACGTTTATGGCCCGAACGAATACCACAAGGGCAGCCAAATGAGCGTTGTCGCTAACATCTTTTCGGAAGCCAAGAGTGGCCGGCCGGTGGAGCTGTTCAAGTCACACCACCCCGACTATGCCGACGGTGGGCAGATGCGCGACTTTGTCTGGGTCGATGACTGCGTCGCCATGGTACTCGGTTTATTAAAGTCACCCGCAGCCAGCGGAATCTATAACTGCGGCACCGGAAAGGCTCGCAGTTTTGCTGATCTTGCCGCCACAGTGTTCGCCGCGCTGGGCAAACAGCCGGCAATCCACTATGTGCCTACACCCCAAGCCATCCGGAATAAGTATCAGTACTTCACGCAGGCTGAAAACACTCGTAATACCTTGGGAATCAAAGCTTGGGCATCCCTGGAGGAAGGGGTGAAGCATTACGTGCATGACTTCCTGAACAACGATGATCCTTACCGCTAGACTGCTCCATAGGGTGGGTCTCTCATGACATTTGTCATCCCATTCCCAGCAATCGACCCGATCATTTTTCAGGTCGGTCCTCTCGCCATCCGCTGGTACTCGCTAGCATACATCGCCGGGCTGCTAGTCGGCTGGCGCTATATGCTAACCATGGCGCGGCGCACGCCGCAGGTTATTTCCGACCATGACATCGACGATTTCTTGGTCTGGGCGACCCTGGGCGTCGTGCTCGGTGGGCGGCTCGGTTATGTCCTATTCTACCAACCAGTATATTTCCTGGAGAACCCACTGGCGATCCTGCGGGTCTGGCAGGGGGGCATGTCCTTTCACGGCGGGTTGCTCGGCGTTCTTGTCGCCGGGCTGACCTACGTAAAGCTAAGGCGGATACCGCTGCTGCCTTTCGCCGACCTTGTCGTTACAGCAGCACCTTTTGGCCTGTTCCTTGGTCGCATTACTAACTTTATCAACGGCGAACTGTGGGGACGGACGGCCGACGTGCCATGGGCCATAGTGTTTCCCAATGGCGGCACCCATCCGCGCCACCCCAGCCAGCTATACGAGGCATTCCTGGAAGGGCTAGTGCTTCTGATTGTGCTCGGCCTGCTACACCGAAACGAGGAGATCCGTCGTCGCCACGGGATGCTGAGTGGTATCTTCCTGCTCGGCTATTCCTTGGCTCGCGGTACCGCCGAATTGTTTCGTCAGCCCGACGTGCAGATCGGCCTATTGGCGGGCGGCACGACCATGGGCCAATGGCTATCGGCGCCAATGGCGGCACTCGGCATCATCCTCATCATTCGTGCTCGCGTGCAGGCCTAGTCTTGCTGTGGGCCGCCTGACCGAGCATCTCCAGCACAGAATCGCCCTCGAAGGGCCGCTGAGCGTCGCCGACTACATGGAGGAATGTCTCAGCCACCCACGCTTTGGCTATTACCGCACCCGCGACCCTCTAGGCCCCGGCGGGGATTTCGTCACAGCACCCGAAATCTCCCAGATGTTCGGGGAATTGATTGGGCTCTGGCTGGCAGTGACTTGGCAGAGTGCGGGCTCACCGTCTCCCATCATTGTTGCAGAACTGGGGCCAGGACGCGGAACCCTGATGGTCGACGCGCTGCGCGCCGCGGCGAAGGTTCCTGAATTTATCGCCGCGGCCCGCGTGCATTTGGTGGAAACCAGCCCGGTGTTACGCACAACCCAGAAAACAGCGCTGGCTGCGTTAGATTTGTCACACGCCCCACAATGGCATGAGGAACCGGGGACACTGCCAGCTGGGCCGCTTCTAATAATCGCTAACGAATTTTTCGATGCCCTGCCAATCCATCAGTTTGAACGAACTACCCAGGGTTGGCACGAGCGACGGGTTGCCATCGGCAACGATGGGAAATTCATGTTCTCCCTTGGCCCAGTGGAACCGCTGCCACCTTCCCTTCCACAAGCCTTGAGCGAAGCACTACCTGGTGCCATAGCCGAAATCTGCCCGACAGGAATCAACCTGATGGCAATACTGGCCAGGAGAATCGCCGATGACGGAATCGCCGGGCTTATTATTGATTACGGTCCTATGAAAAGCACCCATGGCGACACCCTACAGGCCGTGCGTGGCCACCGCTATGCAAACGCTCTCACCGATCCCGGCGAGGCCGACGTGACGGCCCATGTCGACTTCGCAGCACTAGCGCGCGCTGCGCAGGCAGCGGGCGCCAAAGTCCATGGGCCTATATTCCAAGGAACTTTTCTGAAAAGTTTGGGTATAACCGCACGTGCCAAGGTGCTGGCCAACTCCGGTGGCGGACAACACATCGAAGCGATACAAGCTGCCGTCAATCGTCTCGCCGGGGAGGATGGCATGGGGACCTTGTTTAAAGCCATAGTGGTAACCTGCCAACGCGCTCGATCAGAGGTCGCAAAAAAAATAGTGGCGGGAGGATTTGCCGATGGCTTCGGAGAACCTCATAATCAAAGTCATGATTGAACGCCCCGAATCGCTAACCGCCATACCGCTCGAGGCCTTGTCCTGCGTGCGCCATGCCTTCTTCACCCGACGTGGTGGATTTAGTGAGGGTGCCTATACTTCACTCAACTGCGGCTTAGGTTCAGATGACAACCCAGAGGCCGTGCGCGCCAACCGAGCCGCGGCAGCGATGACCTTTGACTTACCGGCAGACGCCTTAACAACGATCCATCAGATCCATTCATCCGATGTCCTGCGGGTCGACAAATCCTGCCGCTCAGGGCCAGGAACGCCGAAAGCGGATGCCATGGTCACCGACTGCCGTGGGATAGTACTCGGTATCCTCACCGCCGACTGCGCGCCGGTTCTGTTCGCCGACGCCGACGCCGGGGTGATTGGCGCGGCGCACGCCGGATGGAAAGGGGCGTTAAACGGTATTCTCGAAGCCACGGTACGCACCATGCTGGAGCTCGGGGCACAACCCGACCGCATTGCTGCCGCCGTCGGTCCTTGCATTCACCAGGTATCCTATGAAGTGCGTGATGATTTTCGTGACCGCTTCGTTACCGCCGATGCCGACTACGCCGCCTTCTTTGCCATGGGCAAACGAGCAGGTCATTGCTTCTTCGACCTGCCGGGGTTTAGCCGTACGCGGCTGGAACGACTCGGCATCGGATCGGTAACGGTCATCGACGCCGATACATGCGCCGATGAAGAGCGGTTCTTCAGCTATCGGCGTGGTACGTTGGCAGGCGCGGCCGACTATGGGCGCGGCCTATCGGCCATCGCACTTAAACGATAGAACCCGCTTGTGCCGTATATTATCATCCTCGTCATTGCCTCTCTGCTGGCGCTTCTGGTGACATGCGCCGTCGCCTAAAGGCAGTGACCGTTGCCGCACTGTCATTGCTGGTTTTGGCAAGCTACGGCGCTGTTCCGCAACCCTTCCGTAAAAATGTGCCAATCCCTTGAGCCATCCACAACCGCTGACCAACGTCGCCACGATTACCTGGATACTGGAAGAAGAGGACGGCGCTCCCATCAGCCTACACACCCATGGCGTTCTTCGTCCGGCCCGCGACTGGCAGGCGGAAGCCTGAATGGGCTCTGTGGGGGGGCGACGCTATCACCACGGCTACCCTACCCGGCGTATCACAGGTGATGAGGAGCAAGGGCGCTACTTGGTAGACGTGGATCCTCTAATTTCGGACACGCTCCGCCCAGACGTTGAGGAAGTTGCCACTGAAAATGATGATAGCCCCTACAAAGACCAGTGCCTCAAGAGGATCGTTAAACAGCAGATAGTCAACAACTGCGCCAAGAGGTAAGAGGAGAAAAACGAATGGGACCACGATGGTTGCCTCCGTGAGGCGGAAGGCGCGTGCGAGGCAGAGCTGAGACGTCAGCCCTGTCACCGCAATAATGAAAACCCACGGCCATAGGCTCAGATTTAAC
>CAUZNJ010000047.1:0-10634 GCA_963580965.1 Alphaproteobacteria bacterium
AGCGCAATTGGACCACCGCCGGGAAAGCCGTAACTCGCCCGGTTCCGGGCGACACCTAAAACATAGCCCCGTCCGTCGCCATAGCGCTTTAACCCCAAATAAGAATATTCTGACGGAGCCGGTTTTCCTCGGGGTTAGGAGACGGGTGCCCGATCTGTTATACTGCTTGCGCGACGGATCATAACGTCACGGGCAGATCATCTGTAGTTTCCATCAGAATGCCACCCGCCCTACTTTGGCGGCTACATTGACGACAATTTTGTGCAAACCCAACAAGCGCTGGGCATGAGCGTTGCCGACATGTACCGAATAGCCGCCAACAGCTTCAATGCCGCGTTCGTATCTGATCTACGCAAAGCCGAATGCCTCGCACAACTGGCGGCGTGGTGGACGGCGTTAGTCTGCCGGCCGACGGAGCAAAAATACCCCCTCTACGCCAAACAAGTTAGCTGAGCGCACAGATGAATGGACACGCATAGCGCGGCCATGGCGGTCGAGCGCAAACGAGCGCTCAACCTCGATGCTCATGTCATCGCATAGGGCAATAAAATCAAGCAGCGAGCAGAAATGGATATTCGGCGTTTCGTACCATTGATAAGGCAATGACCCGTTAATTGGCATTCGCCCGTGCAGGGCGATATCCCAACGCACCCGCCAATGGCCGAAATTGGGAATCGAAATGATAGCGTGCCGGCCAATGCGAACAAGATTACCCAGAACCTCACGCGGCGCCCGCGTCGCTTGCAAAGTTTGGCTGAGGATGACGTAATCAAAGGCATTGTCAGGATAGTCGGCAAGGTCGGTATCAGCATCACCCTGTATCACCGAAAGACCAGCAGCAACACATGCATTCACGCCGTCCATTCCCAATTCAATCCCACGGCCGTCGACCTGCTTAGTTTGGTTAAGGTGAGCGAGCAGGGCTCCGTCACCACAACCAATATCAAGCACCCGCGAACTCGGCTTGATGATGTCGGCGACCAATTTGAGGTCAACGCGGATGTCGGTGCGGTTATTGGCCAGGCCTGGTTGCCCCGACACGACGTTCATCGCATCGCTCCACTCGCCATAGCAAGGCGCTCAGCAGCGCCATTGAGGAAGCCGGAAAGAACACGGAAGAATTCCGGTTCGTCGAGCAGGAATGAATCATGCCCCTGGTCGGATGTAATCTCAACGAAGCTGACGTTAGCAGCAGCAGCATTCAGGGCACGGACGACGGTGCGACTTTCGACCGTCGAATACAGCCAGTCGCTAGAAAATGAAATCACGCAAAACCGAACTGGCGTGTCGCGGAAAGCCTCCGCCAAAACACCGCCATGCCGCGCCGCCAGATCAAAGTAATCCATGGCCCGGGTGATGTAGAGGTAAGCATTAGCATCAAACCGCTCGACGAACGTGCTACCTTGATGTCGAAGGTAACTTTCCACCTGAAAATCAGCGTCAAATCCATAGGTGAGATTATCCCGGTCTTGCAGTCGCCGGCCGAACTTACGCGTTAGCGCCGTCTCAGAATGATACGTGATGTGTCCTGCCATGCGGGCAACAGCTAATCCCCGCTTAGGCGTCAGTCCTTCAAGTTGATAATTACCGCCATGCCAGTCCGGGTCGGCCATGATCGCTTGGCGGCCAAGCTCGTGGAAAGCGATGTTTTGGGCACTATGATGGGCGGCAGTGGCGATGGGGACGGCGGCAAAAACTCTTTCAGGATAGCTAGATGCCCATTCCAGTGCCTGCATACCACCCAACGAGCCCCCAATAACGGCGAATAGACGCTCAATCTCCAGATGGTCGAGCAGCATTGCCTGGGCCCGCACCATATCGCGAATGGTGATAACTGGGAAACTCAGCGCCCACGGCTTGGCCGTTCGGGGGTTTATGTCTTGTGGCCCAGTCGTGCCCATGCAGCCACCAAGAATATTGGTGCAAATGACAAAATAGCGCTCAGTGTCAATAGCCTTGCCGGAGCCGACGATGTTTCCCCACCACCCCGGCCGACCGGTAATCGGGTGAGCCTCGGCGACGAACTGATCGCCGGTAAGGGCATGACAGACAAGCACTGCATTATTCCGCAAAGCATTAAGCGTGCCATAGGTTTGATAAGCTACGGTGAACTCGCTGAGTTCCGTGCCGCAATCAAGCACAAGCGGCGACTCGCAGCCCAGCACCACCTGATTCCCAGATAGGTTCGGAGAATCCCCGTTGGCGGGGCTCCTGTTTTTTAAGGAGTCCATAGTCGCTGTCCGTACCAGCCCATTGGAGAAGGGCCACATAGCTATGGAGCAAGTCACGCTCTGTCAATGATTTCATCCCCCTCCCGCCCGCCACCGCATACGGGCGGGAGGGATTTTGACCTTTGCTTTGCCCGCCCCTCCCGGTATCACTATGCTCTATTCTACGTCAGCTTATCCCAATTAAATGGCCTGCCTATGCGTGGTCCCTTCTGTGGAGGCGCTGGGAGGCGAAATTCCAAAGACACTGATGGCACACCCGAGTAACAAGCGATGAGCTCTCCACCTTCCCTAGATAAGTTGCGGCGCGAGATCGACGCCTTGGACCAACAAATTCACGATCTATTGATGCGCCGGGCGGGCGTCAGTGATCAGGTGCGTTGGGTCAAATCTAACGACGGTGGTGCAGCGAATGGAATCAACCTTCGTCCGGGTCGCGAGGCCAAAATCTTGCGACGGCTAGTGTCGCGCCATAATGGGGGATTTCCCAAGCCAAGCATCATCCGCATCTGGCGTGAAATTCTTGCCGGATCGACACAGATGCAAGGCCCGTTCTCCATGGCCGTGCTGGCCAGCGATCCACAACGGGCCTGTGTCAACCTCGCTAGAGATCATTTCGGCAGTTATACGCCCATGACGACGCATCAATCGGTGCGTCGGGTCATTGAGAGGGTAATGTGCGGCGATGCCAAAGTCGGCATCCTACCGATACCGCGTCACGATGATACAGACCCATGGTGGCCGCACCTTATGTCCGGGGATACGGCCGCGCCGCGTATCATCGCGCGGCTTCCTTTTGGCGGTCCAGAAAATCTGATTGAGCCGGACCAGGGAGCCCTTGTGATCAGTTGCCTCAAGCCGGACGATACAGGCGAAGATCGCAGTCAATTGTGCATCGATGCCGCCGAACCTATTTCACTGGCCCGTATCGGACCTGCATTGAAGAAAGGAAAATTAGAGTTGACCTTCTTCGCCCGATGGGAGAACCCCCAAGTCAGGGAATCATGCCTGCATTTTGTTGAGGTTGCGGGATATGTCACGGCGAGCGACCAACACCTTGTCAAAGCCCTGAGAAATTTGGAGCAACCAGTAAACCGTACCATCATGGTCGGCGCCTACGCCGTGCCGTTGAGCAAACAGGCCTTGAAGATCAGCCGGAAGGGCGGCAGAGATGACTAAGATTATCGACGCCGGCTTGTTAGTGCGTCCCGGTATTCTTGACATTCAGCCTTACCGGGGCGGGGAATCCGATATTCCCGGCGCCAAGCGCGTCATCAAACTAACCTCCAATGAAAGCGCCCTGGGGCCAAGCCCAATAGCAATGGCTGCCTACCGCAATGCCGCTGCGGAAATGCATCGCTATCCTGACGGACACTGCATGGCGCTCCGCCAAGCCTTGGCGAGCCGTTATGGGCTCGATATCAATCGCATTGTCTGCGGCGCTGGTTCAGATGAGCTTATAGGACTGTTATGCAAGGCCTTTTCTGGACCTGGGGACGAGGTTCTATATAGTCAGCACGGCTTTCTCATGTACCCAATCTCGGCGCGCGCCGCCGGCGCGACCCCCGTATGGGCAGAGGAAAGCGAGCTAACGACCAATGTCGATGCCTTGCTCGACAAGGTGACCAAGCGCACCCGTATTGTTTTCGTTGCCAATCCCAACAACCCTACAGGCACTTACCTTCCCGCCAAAGAAATGGCGAGGCTACATGCTGGCCTGCGCGACGATATCCTGCTCGTCATCGATGCAGCCTATGCTGAATATATTGGCCAGAATGACTACACAAACGGCGCCAAACTCGTCGAAGCTCACGGTAACGTGGTCATGACCCGCACCTTTTCGAAGATATTCGCCATGGGCGGCTTGCGGCTAGGCTGGTCCTATTGCCCGTCGGCTGTCGCTGATGTACTGAACCGGGTACGCGGGCCGTTCAACGTCTCGACAGCCGCCCAGGCAGCCGGCGCTGCCGCCTTGCGGGACGTTGGAACCATCGGCCGGGCCAAGGCACACAATGATACATGGCTAGCATGGATCACCATGAAATTGCGCGCCATGGGGCTCACTGTCGGCGATAGTGTTGGCAATTTTGTCCTAATCCGCTTTCCCCAAGCGACGGCCCACAATGCCACCGCCGCAGATGCCTTTCTCAAGTCACGTGGCATTATCCTGCGGGCGATGGCAGGCTACGGTCTTAGTGATTCGCTCCGCATGACCATCGGCACGGAGGAAGAGATGCAGATCGTTAATAATGCATTGCGCGAGTTCATGGCACGATGACCGAGCCACGGATGTTCAACCGCGTCGCCCTGCTGGGCATCGGCCTGATCGGATCGTCGCTAGCCAGAGTCATGCGTCGCGATAGCCTGGCCGGGCACATCGCCGTTTCCTCACGCACCCAGGCATCGCTTGATAAAGCCATGGAACTCGGCCTTGCCGATTCCATCACACTCGACCCGGCCAAGGCTGTAGCCAATGCCGATCTCGTGGTTCTGTGCGCACCGATTGGCGCCTGCGGTGAACTCGCGAAAGCAATGAAGCCTGGGCTTAAACCAGGCGCCATCGTCAGTGACGTTGGGTCCGTAAAGGCGGCAATCATCCACGATGTCGGACAGCATTTACCCAATGGTGTCCATCTAGTTCCCGGTCACCCAGTGGCAGGAACGGAACATTCAGGTCCGGAAGCAGGGTTTCCCGAACTCTTTAAGGGCCGCTGGTGCATCCTAACACCACCACCGCAAACGAATGAAGCTGCTATTGGGTTGGTAACCCAGATGTGGCAAGCAGCGGGCATGAATGTCGAAATCATGGATGCCGCCCACCACGACCATGTCCTCGCCATTACCTCACACCTGCCACATTTGATCGCCTATTCCATTGTCGCCACGGCGACGGACCTGGAATCCCACCTGCAAAAAGAAGTGATCAAATTCTCAGCTAGTGGTTTCAGGGATTTCACGCGTATCGCCGCGTCTGACCCGACCATGTGGCGCGATATATTCCTGTACAACAAAGAAGCAGTTCTTGACGTTCTCGGCCGGTTTACCGAGGACCTTACCGCGTTGCAAAGAGCAATCCGCAGGGACGAATCTAATACTTTATTCGATACCTTTACGCGAACCCGCGCCATCCGCCGCAGCGTCGTCGAGGCCAAGCAAGCTTGATACATCTGTCTAGATTTTAGAGCGTTTCCACCCCAAAGACTATTCCTAGCGAGTAACCAAGGTGAGGCCAATGACAACGGCAATGACGCCGATGCCAATGGACCACGTCAAGGGATCCCCTAACAGCCACGCCGACCCCAACACACCAAAAATAGGTGTAATGAAGCCAAGACTGACCACAGCACCGGTGCTATAGCGTTGGAGAAACAGGTTGTTGATGGTCATGCCAAGGCCGGCGATGACAATACCATTGTAGAGCAATCCAATGACCGGCCGCCAGGTTACAGCCTCCCAATTGATGTCCTCAAATAATACCGCACCGCCCAAAAAAAACGGCAGTGACAGGACCATCTGCCATACCGTAAGGCGCACGTTGTCCACTTCGCGAAGAATGCGCGCCGACCATGCCAGTCGAAGCCCTAACAATGCGGCCGAAGAAAGCAAGATGGCATTACCGAACCCAGCAATGGCCAGCGTGTCGGCACCCCCGCCGCGAAGCAATACTATTACAGCTCCCCCAAATGCGATCAACATGCCGATGCTACGCCGCGCCGTCAGATGCTCCCCCGAGACCAGAACAGTTGATGAAATTGCCCCCCACAGTGGATAAGTAGCCAGCAGGATGGAGCCCATGGCCCCGCTGGTATGGCTCAAGCCGACGTTCATCAGCCATATCTGGATGATAAATAATACCGTACAGGACGCCAAACCTCGCCACTCAGCTCTTGGTGGACGCAGCTTGAAACCTTTCAGCTTCGACCAAGCCACAACGCATGCGACGCCAAGGACGAAGCGAAGAAAGGCTGTCCAGAGAGGTGGAAAAGCCTCAAGCGACATCTTGATGCTCACCGCATTGCCGCCCCAAAGAGCATGCACGATGAGGCCAATAACGATTGCTTGAAGGGGAAGTCTCATGACCGCCTCTTCATACGCGCCAACCAGCCAGGGACGCCAACTGAATCGGTTCACAGACCCATGAACCTACTGGCAAATCGCTGTTTTTTCGCATATTCGCCCCGTTGACACACCCCAGGCACGGACTTATCTTGCACTGCGGCAAACGATTACCGTGACCATCAGCCTGAGAGACATACATAGCTAGCCAGTGGTCTTATTGCCTCCGATTCATGCGCCTCATGGCGGTGCCAGGAGTCTCCTCGAAGAGAATGGGATAATTCGTGCTTCATGAAAGTCTTGGTCGCAGTAAAACGGGTCGTCGATTACAACGTCAAGATCCGCATTAAGTCCGATAATTTGGGCGTCGAACTCGCCAACGTGAAGATGTCCATGAACCCCTTCGACGAAATTGCCGTCGAAGAGGGTGTGCGTATGCGGGAAGCTGGCAGCGCCGATGATCTATTGATCGTTTCCATAGGCGGCCAACAGTGTCAGGAAACCATCCGCACAGCACTCGCCATGGGCGCCGACCGAGGGATCCTCGTGCAGACCGATGCGGAGCTGCAACCGCTCGCCGTCGCCAAACTTCTGAAGGCAGTGATCGAGAAGGAAAACCCCGATCTAGTGGTCCTCGGAAAGCAGGCTATCGATGACGATTCAAATCAAACCGGTCAAATGCTGGCGGCCCTTCTAGGATGGCCGCAGGGTACCTTTGCCTCAAAACTGGACTTTTCCGACGGCAAGATCGCTGTCACGCGCGAAGTCGATGGCGGCCTAGAAACAGTGTCCCTCAATATGCCAGCCGTAGTTACCACTGACCTGCGGCTGAATTTACCGCGCTATGCCTCTCTTCCCAATATTATGAAAGCCAAGCGCAAGCCCATCGAGATCATGTCGCCAGATGACCTGGGCGTCGATGTAGCGCCGCGTCTGGTCACCCTAAAAGTAGAGGAGCCGACCAAGCGTGGTGGCGGCACCAAGGTCGCCGATGTCGCCGAACTAGTCGCCAAGCTTCGACAGGAAGCCAAAGTTATCTAAGGGAACGTCTGGAAAAATCAATGAGCGTACTGGTTATCGCCGAACACGACACTTCCACACTGCGACCTGCCACCCTCAATACGGTGTCCGCTGCGGCCCAGCTGGGCGACGTGACTATTTTGGTAGTCGGCAAGGATTGCACCGCCGCTGCCCAGGCAGCAGCAAAAATTATCGGTGTTAGAAAAATACTGAAGGCCGATGACGCGCGCTACGAACATCACCTTGCTGAGCCTCTGGCGAACCTAATCGTCTCACTGGCCGGAGGCTTCAGCCACATTCTCACCCCGGCAACAACCTTTGGCAAAAATGTAATGCCTCGCGTCGCAGCGCTACTTGACGTGGCACAGATCTCGGATATCACGGCCATCATTTCCGAAGATACTTTCGTTCGTCCCATATACGCGGGAAATGCCATGGCCACTGTACAGTCGAAGGACGCTACCAAGATTATCACCGTCCGTGGCACGGCCTTCGATCCGGCTATAGCGGAAGGCGGCAATGCAGCGATAGAGGACGCCTCGCCAGCCGAGGACCCCGGCATATCACGTTTCGTTAGTCAGGAATTGACCAAGTCTGAACGTCCAGAATTGACTGCAGCCAAAATTATCATTTCAGGCGGTCGCGGCATGCAAAGTGGTGACAACTTTCCACTGCTCGAGGAAATCGCCGACAAACTTGGCGCCGCCGTGGGCGCGTCGCGTGCAGCCGTAGATGCTGGCTATGCACCCAATGACTATCAAGTCGGGCAGACTGGCAAAGTCGTCGCCCCGGATTTGTATATCGCCATCGGCATTTCTGGCGCTATCCAGCACCTTGCCGGCATGAAGGACAGCAAGGTCATCGTCGCCATCAACAAGGACGAAGAAGCACCAATTTTCAAGATTGCCGACTATGGTTTGGTTGCCGACTTGTTCGAGGCATTGCCGGTACTTTCTAAGGAACTTGACCGAGACGGCTGACGCCCCACCGGCATTTCTCTACGTACAGGATATTCTCCGATGAGCGACACCGTTACAGATTCCATAAATATAAAGACGATCGGTATCATCGGTGCCGGGCAGATGGGTGCCGGCATTGGCCATGTGGCTGCACTCGCCGGTTATGACGTTATCATCAAGGATATCAAGGAAGACTGCCTGAAGGAATGTCTAGCCGCCATCGAACGCAACATGCGCCGCCAGGCAAGCCGCAGCACGATTAAGGAAAAAGAGATAGCGCCAGCACTTGCCCGCATCAAGACCGGCGTGAATTATGAAGATCTTAGCAACTGTGACATGGTCATTGAAGCTGCCGTCGAAAACGAAAAAGTTAAGACGCAGATTTTTCGCGAGCTCTGCCCTCACCTCAAGGAAGAGGCTTTGATCGCTTCCAACACCTCCTCTATATCGATCACCCGCCTCGCTTCACAGACGGACCGGCCCGGTAAGTTCTGCGGCATGCACTTCATGAACCCGGTTCCCGTGATGGATCTCGTTGAGCTTATTCGTGGTATCGCTACCGACGAAGTGACCTACGAAATCGTCCGTGACCTGGCTGTCAGGATGGGCAAACGACCAGTCAACGCTGAAGACTTCCCGGCGTTTATCGTCAACCGCATATTGCTGCCGATGATCAACGAAGCAATCTATGCCCTCTATGAAGGCATTGGTTCCGTCGACGCCATTGATACGGCCATGAAGTTAGGTGCGGCGCACCGTATGGGCCCCCTGGAGTTAGCCGACTTCATTGGGCTAGATACCTGCCTTGCCGTGATGAATGTGCTGCATGAGGGGCTGGCCGATACCAAGTACCGCCCCTGCCCGCTGTTGGTGAAATACGTCGAAGCCGGATGGCTAGGCCGCAAGGCCAACCGTGGTTTCTACGACTACACTGGCGAGATTCCAGTACCGACCCGCTAGGACACCTCATCCAGGCCGAAGTCGAGCAACGGTGCACTATGCGTCAACCAGCCTACCGACATGACATCAACACCTGTCGCCGCGATGGCCGCCGCCTTGGCAGCGGTGACGCCACCCGATGCCTCGGAAATTGCGCGGCGGTCAATCATCTGTACAGCCTTTACCATGGTCGATAAGTTCATATTATCGAGTAAGATAACATCGGCGCCAATTTTTAGAACTTCGGCAAGCTGATCGAGCGTATCGACCTCGATCTCAATCTTAACCATGTGGCCAACATGAGCGCGGGCGCGTTCGATGGCCGGACGCACACCGCCAGCAACGGCGATATGGTTATCCTTGATCAGCACGCCGTCGTCGAGGCCGAAGCGATGGTTAGACCCGCCACCGGCACGCACCGCATACTTCTCCAAGACCCGCAAGCCGGGCGTCGTTTTTCGCGTGCAGGTGACGTCAACCTTTCGGCTGCCAACGGCCTCGACGATCTCCCGTGTCGCCGTGGCGATGCCAGACAGACGGCCGACGAAGTTCAGCGCGACGCGTTCAGCAGTCAGTATAGCTCGCGCCAACCCCTCGACCCGCATGACCACATCGCCCGGCTCCACGTCACTGCCGTCCGTCTTGCACACCGTGGCTACGACCGCAGCCCCTCCCATTTGGCGAAAGGCTTCGATGGCAAGATCAAGGCCAGCTACCCTCCCGGGATTCCGAACGGAGAGATTGGCTATCATGATGGCATCAGCGGGAATAATGGCATCTGTTGTGATATCGCCGGCCCGCCCCAGATCCTCGGCCAACGCCATGCGCACGGCCGCTTCGACAATATGACGGGGTAAGGGAATCAGTATTCGCATAACGCCGCCGAGCGGCTAACCCCGGCCAACTTCCAGCATGCGCTCGACGGAACGCCGGGCGCGTGCCGCTATAGCGGGATCAATAATCACTTCGTGCGTCATATCGCGCAAACAATCAGCGACCTTGTCGATGGTGATGCGCTGCATATGCGGACACAAGCTGCAGGAGCGTAGAAATTCAGTCCCCGGATGGTCCGTTGCCAAATTAGCGCTCATCGAGCACTCGGTGATCAGCGCTGCCTGCTTGGGTTTATTATCGGCGATCCAATCAGCCATCCCCGCGGTCGATCCCGCATAATCAGCAAGCGCAATCACCTCGGGGGGACATTCTGGATGGGCAAGCACAACAGCGTCGGGATACGCCCTGCGCAAGCGTTTAATCTGCTTGGCCTCGAACGTTTCATGGACCATGCACTTTCCGGACCACGCGATGATTTCGACATCAGTTTCAGCGGCAACATTGCGCGCTAGATATTCGTCAGGGGTCATGATAACGCGGTCCACGTTAAAAGACTCAACGACTTTCTTGGCATTGCCCGAGGTACAGCAGATATCCG
>CAUZNJ010000048.1:0-10372 GCA_963580965.1 Alphaproteobacteria bacterium
ATGCTTTTTTAGGGCCTAAATCATATTTTTGTCCAAAATAGACATAGTAGAAGCCGGCTATTCGGCCACGATGCCTTTAAAACGATCGGTACTATAAAGCCAATTACTTTCATGGAAGGGTTTGACCTTATGCGCAGAATGGCGCGGCAATGTCGTCTATATAGAAACCCTATAAGCGATAACTTTGTTGCGATATTTGAAGGTCTCAAATTCTAGATCATCGACTCTATATTGCGTTCTCATGCATGATTTCTACTTCGTCGGTGCGCTACTCACTTAGCTCCCTAAACGTTATAATTAAACAGGTCATTGCTCTTCCTAACTGAATGTTATTATATAGATAAATATTATATATTATTGATTTAATTAGTATATTTTTAATTACTTAACCCCACTAAGTGGCCCAGCCAAGAGATAGCCGTTAATATGTTGCACCTCCCGTCAGCTGGGTGTTGTTGTATGTAAAATATTTTAGGCTAAGGCTCATATATTGAGCCTTGGATGATCTTAGCTTACCTCGGGATCACGGATCTGACATAATAGCCCATTGTCAGTGAGGATCCGATGAATATCCGGCCAAATGGTAAGACAGTCGATTTAATAAATAAATTGGTATCGTTTGATACCACCAGCAGAGAGTCTAATCTGGAGCTGATCTCTTTCGTAGAGAACTACCTGAACAATTTTGGCATTAAGACCCAACGGGTGCTGAGTGAAGATGGCGCTAAGGCCAACCTTTATGCCACTGTAGGCCCTGCGGATACTCCAGGAATCATGCTTTCAGGGCATACGGATGTGGTCCCAGTAGATGGCCAAACATGGTCAAGCGATCCCTTCGTCGTCACGGAACGGGAAGGAAAGCTCTACGGTCGTGGAACAGCCGACATGAAATCTTTTATTGCTGTAGTATTGGCGAACGCGCCGGCCATGGCCGAACGTGACCTTAAGGTTCCAATTCATTTTGCCTTTTCATACGACGAGGAAATTGGCTGCATCGGTGTGCGCCGGCTCATCGAGGCAATCAACGACATGCCTGTGCGCCCGGCTATGTGCATCGTTGGAGAGCCAACCGATATGCGTGTCGTGATCGGTCACAAAGGAAAGCTAGGTATCCGCGCTCATGTTAGGGGTCATGAGGCACATTCATCGCTGTCGCCGCAGGGCGTCAACGCCATTGAATATGCTGCAGAATTAATTACTAGATTGGGCGTCATCGCCCGGAGAATGGCCGATGAAGGGCCCTTTGACCCACTATACGACATAACCTTTACGACCGTTCATACAGGGGTTATTTCCGGTGGAACTGCGTTAAATATCGTACCGCGTGATTGCTCTTTCGAGTTTGAATTCCGGCATCTTGCTGAGGTGGATCCTGGCAAGCTGCTGAAGGAAATTACTGACTTTGCCCGAGATAACTTGGAGCCTCGTATGAAAATGGTTCAGTCGGGCACTGGTTTTAGCTTTGAGCAAATATCCACTATTCCAGCGCTTAACCTGACTGGCGACGAGGAAATCGTCAATCTGGCAAAGGCGCTTACTGGTCAGAACGACCACGCTAAGGTTGCCTACGGAACTGAAGCTGGCTTGTTTCAGACGCGCGCCGGAATTCCTACGGTAATATGTGGTCCGGGGCGCATCGCTGAGGCGCACAAGCCGGATGAATTCGTCAGCTTGGAGCAAGTTTCACTTTGTGAAGATTTCATTCATCGCCTGATCGATCACGTTTGTGCCCGAAAGTAGCTAAATTTTTGGGGATTAATTTTTTGATCAATGAGAGTTCGATATTCCTGAAATCTTTTGCTACAGGGTTATTACAAGCTCGCCTTTCGCAATTTTAAACGCGACAATGTTGAAGTTGTGACGCGCCTGTAACAATCTTTAGAGACAAACGAAGCGGGTTAATTAGGCCAGCATTAGCTCACCATTAGCTCAAACCAAACGTCGGATGTAAGACTCTATCCCCGGCCTTGGCGCCGATACGCTGGGCTGTTCCGCCACTAACTTCGAGAACGGCACGGGCAATACGGCCTGAGGAAATATTAAGCAGGGAGAACGGCTCTGTATTTTCAACGATGGAAACAATTGTTCCTTTGGCATCAATAAAAATCATGTCGAGCGATATCGGAGTATTCTTCATCCACATATTGACGATACGATCTTCGTGAAAATTGAATAACATACCATCTGTCGGCGGTAGATACTTCCGATGCTGAAGGCCTTGGGCGTGCTGTTCCCGTCTTAGAGCCATTTCGACACTGAAGTCGAATTTTCCTTTGTAGGTGACGATGGAGGCTTTTGACCGCTCGAAAAACATGTCCTGCTGCCCAAGTGCCTCACCAATGCTACTTGGCATGCAAACCATCAAAGACATGAAAAGTAATAATATTCTGCGCAGAGCCGTATATCGCGCCCTTGCCATTTTCTGTAGGCCTCTTGATAAAAAGAATTAATGAGCTTTGCATTGCTATGCCACTGCTTGTCAATCCAATGTAGTCAGGACATATAGATGCTTCCTCGAGAGCAGGAGGAGACGGCCGGCCGGCCAAGGGAGCAAGAGTATGACCTCTAAAACATGGTCCGCTCTAGGGACTTCACGACAAATGCCAATTCAGATTTCTCCTCCATCAGTGCAGGTTTTGGGTGCGCGCGTTGCCTTTGGCACAGTTGCTTTGTTCGATGGTTTGGATTTCGATGTCCCCTCCGGAAAGTGGACTTGTATTCTTGGTCCTAGTGGGGTTGGAAAGAGTACGCTCCTGCGCGTTATTCTTGGTCTTGAGGATGGCGGTGGAAAGACCGTCGTATCCTGTTCTGACGGATTGCCGCTGGCTCCGCGTGCCGCATTCATGGCACAGCGTGATATGCTGTTCCCTTGGCTGTCTGTGCTTCAGAACGTTACCCTTGGAGAGCGATTGCGTGGAGGCGATGTCAACGCCGGTGCTACTCGCTCCCGCGCTCTAAATCTTCTTGCCCGGGTAGGCCTGGCGGACGCTGCCGAGAAACTGCCAAACGCTTTGTCAGGTGGGATGCGACAGCGGGTAGCCCTTGCACGCACGTTGATGGAGGATCGTCCTGTTTTGTTGATGGATGAGCCGTTTGCGTCGCTCGACGCTATTACGCGGCTGCGTTTGCAGACATTAGCCGCTGAACTATTGTGCGACCGGACGGTTCTTCTTGTTACCCATGACCCGTTGGAAGCCTTACGTCTTGGGCATCGCATACATGTTCTTTCTGGATCGCCGGCTTATTTAGATGCTGGCCTCGAGCCGCCGGGGAATCCGCCTCGTTCGATCGGTGATCCAGCTATTCTCACCATGCAGGGTGAATTATTGCATCAGCTAGACCGGGCGGCCACTGCATGATGCTTCGAATAGGAAGGCTCCTGGGCGTACTTTTTGGTCTGGTAGGGCTGTGGCAGTGTATCGTTTGGATGACAGGCGCCGCACATTTTATTCTGCCATCACCCTCTCATGTCGCAGCGGCTTGGTTACGATACGATATCCTCATTCTGACGCACAGCATAACGACCGCGACGGAAATCATTTTGGGATTGCTCTCTGGGGCCGTGTTAGGAATCGTCAGCGCATTGTCCCTAGCCTATTTCCGGCCAGCTCGCCTGTGGCTGATGCCTGTTCTCGTAGCAAGCCAAGCCATTCCGGTATTTGCGCTGGCACCTATTCTCGTCCTATGGCTCGGGTACGGCATGGTGTCGAAAATCGCCATGGCCATGCTAATTATTTATTTCCCCGTCACGACGGCGTTCTACGATGGTTTGCGAAGGGCTGATCCTGGCTTGCTGGAACTTGCCCAGACGATGAGTGCAGGGCGCTGGGCCACCTTGTGTCACGTTAGGGTTCCCGGGGCCCTTCCAGCGCTCGCTTCGGGACTGCGTGTGGCAACCGCTGTCGCACCCATCGGTGCGGTGGTTGGTGAATGGGTCGGGTCGAGTGCAGGACTGGGGCACTTCATGCTGCTGTCCAATGCCCGGATGCAGGTAGACGTCATGTTTGCGGCTCTGGTGACGCTGGCAGTACTTTCCGTGACCCTTTATTCAATCGTGGATACGTTACTGCGACGGATGATTCCATGGAGTCCAGACACGCATCCTGCTGATGATTGACGCGGAAAGTCAATTGTGTGGCATGCTCCGCATGCCTTGACGAATCCGGACAGGCCCGGCATGAAAGAAATATAAAAAAAGCTAGAAGGTAAGCCAAAATCGGCTTTGCCTAGGGAGAGGCATATTGCGGCATATCATAAGCCTCGGTTTGGTCTTGGCGATTACATGGGGGTTATTGTCAGGCCATAGCGAACCCCTGATTATTGGGTTGGGCGTCATATCCGTAATTCTTGTTACCTATATCTGCTATCGTATGGACGTCGTTGATCACGAGAGCTATTCCGTGAATTTAACACGGCATGTCTTTACGTACTGGCCCTGGTTGATCTGGCAAATTCTCAAGGCAAACATTGACGTCACCAGAGTGATACTTGGTAGCAGTACTATTCAGCCAGTAATGTTTCGCGTCCGCGCCGCACAACGAAGCGAGTTGCTGCAAGTGATTTTTGCTAACTCCATCACCCTAACGCCGGGCACGATTACTGTAGGCCACGAAGACGGCATACTTACCATCCATGCCCTAACAATCACTGCACACGATGATGCAATAGATAAGGACGACGGAACGCCGTCAGAAATGAATCAGCTCTGCGGTGAGCTGGAGGATCGGGTCGACCTGCGGCGGAAGGCGGCATAATGTTTGCGGTAACGGTGGCAGCTCTCCTTGTGGTTATGGTGATTGGATTGTTCCGCGCCATTCTTGGCCCCACAGTTTTTGATCGTATTTTGTCGGTCAACATGTTCGGTACGACGACCGTGTTATTGATTGCCGTTCTTGGGTTTCTGGGCGCCCGGCCAGAATGGTTGGACATCGCCCTACTCTATGCTCTGATTAACTTTATCGGAGTCATCGCGGTTACGAAATACGTGCATTCTTCTCATCTTAGTTTCCCAGTTTCCGACGATGAACGTGGTGACATTTAATGCCTATCATCATCGACAGCCTTAGCTGGATATTACTAATCGCCGGTTCTGTCTTTTCAATCATCGGGGCTATCGGCGTTATCCGCTTTCCTGACCTGTTTTCGAGGATGCATGCGGCTAGTGTCGTCGATACCGGAGGTGCTGGGCTTATCCTGCTTGGGCTTATATTGCAGGCTGGGTTAACGCTTGTTGCAGTCAAGCTGCTGCTGATTGGCGCCTTCATATTTTTCACTAGTCCTACCGGCTCGCACGCCCTGGCCCGGGCGGCCCTTGCTGACGGTATTGAGCCATTGGCCGAGCGTCGAGATCTAAGGGGGGATGATCCATCGAAACCCTGACAGAGATCGTATTGCTTTGCATTATGGCGATCACGGGTTTCGCGCTTGTCCGCCTGCGCAACCTGTTCGCCGTGGTCATGTTGTCGGGTATCTTCACTCTGACCGCAGCGCTGCTTTATGTGGTGTTAGATGCAATCGACGTTGCCTTTACCGAGGCGGCTGTCGGGGCCGGCGTCGCCACGGTTCTAATGCTGGGCACGTTGGCGCTAACTGCCGAGCGTGAAAAGATTCACCCGAGAAGCAACTGGAAGCCCGTGCTGCTTGTCTGCCTGACCGGCGGACTTTTGATTTATGGAACACTCGATATGCCTGGTTTTGGCGACCCAGCAGCACCAGCTAATCATCATGTGGCGCCCCGCTATATTAAGGAATCTGGTAGTGAAATCGGCATACCCAATATCGTTACGTCGATTTTGGCGAGCTATCGCGGGTACGATACCCTGGGCGAGACAGTGGTTATCTTTACCGCGGCCATTGGTGTGCTGGTCATTATAGGACGGACGCGCCGCCGCCGACGTTCGGGGCCGGATGAGGAGGAGGTACCTTGATGACCGGCCATCCAATTCTGCGTATTGTTTCCAAATTTCTGATTCCACTGATCCTGCTGTTTGCCCTTTATGTACAGTTTCATGGTGACTTTGGCCCCGGCGGGGGATTTCAGGCCGGGGTTATTTTTGCTAGCGCCTTCATCCTCTATGCGCTGATCTTCGGGGTGCATACGGCTAGGCGTGTCATGCCGGCTTGGTTGTGCCGCATCCTGCTATCCATCGGTGTGCTAATCTATGGAGGTGTCGGTGTTGTTGGGATTTTATTGGGTGGCATGTATCTGGATTATTCCGTGCTATCCCATGAACCGACCCACGGTCAGCACCTGGGTATATTCCTAGTCGAACTCGGGGTTGGAGTCACTGTCGCGGCGGCGATGATTACCATCTTCCTGACCCTCTCCGGCCTACCCGGCCAAGACGAAGAAGAGGCCTGAGCGATGGACCTGCTGCGCGTGGTGGGTGATCTCTATAATTACTGGATCGTTGTCATTTTAATGATGACCGGTTTCTATGTGGTCATAGCCCAGGGCAACCTAATTAAGAAAATTGTCGGTCTGAACATTTTTCAGGTTTCGGTTTTTGTTTTCTACATCTCCATGAGCAAGGTGGACGGTGGCACGGCACCCATTCTCGATGACTCGATAGCAGTCTACAGTAACCCGCTGCCTCACGTTTTAATTCTGACTGCAATCGTTGTTGGTGTCGCCACCATGTCTCTGGCCCTGGCGATGGTAGTACGAATTCAAAATGCCTACGGCACTATCGAAGAAGATGAAATAGAAGCGCAGGAGGGAGCCTCATGATCATGCAGCACCTTCCCGTGCTACAGGTAGTGGTGCCGCTTTTGACAGCACCATTGTGCGTGATTATGCGCCATGGACGCCTGGCGTGGGCCTTTACAACAGCCATAAGCTGGGCGTGCCTGGTAATGGCAGTAATGCTATTGTTGCAGGTGCTCGAAGTGGGTGTCGTGTCCTATCATATCGGCGGGTGGGCGCCGCCGTGGGGCATCGAGTATCGTGTCGACCTGTTGAGCGCCTTTGTTCTGGTTATTGTATCTGCCGTGGCGGCTATTGTCGCACTGTATGCTCGACTAAGTGTCGAACGGGAGATAGCACCTGAGCGAGTGTACCTGTTCTATACAATGTACTGTCTTTGTCTGGCAGGTTTGCTGGGTATCGCCATCACCGGTGACGCCTTTAATCTTTTCGTTTTTCTCGAAATATCATCACTTTCATCCTATGTGTTGATCAGTATGGGGAAAGACCGTCGCGCTTTGACGGCGGCATACCGTTATCTGATTATGGGAACAATAGGCGCTACATTTTACATCATTGGTGTCGGCCTACTGTACATGATGACGGGTACACTCAACATGATGGATCTGGCTGAACGGCTTCCAACGGTGGCAGGCACACGGACGGTGCTTGCCGCCCTCGCCTTCCTGACGGTTGGCATTGGCCTTAAGCTGGCGATGGCGCCGCTACACCTTTGGCTGCCGAATGCCTACGCCTATGCACCATCGGTGGTCACGGCACTATTGGCGGCAACTGCGACCAAAGTAGCCATCTATGCATTGATCCGTATCTATTATACCATCTTCGGCAAGGTTGAAATTCTTGAAGCCTTGATGATTAATAACCTATTAATAATGCTAGCATTTTTGGGAATATTCGGTGCATCTGCCGTGGCCATATTCCAGAATAATGTCAAGCGGATGCTGGCCTATTCGAGCATTGCACAGATCGGTTATATGGTACTCGGCATCAGCCTTTATTCGGTGACTGGGCTGGCCGGCGGAATCATCCACCTTTTTAATCATGCGATGACTAAAGGCGCTTTGTTTCTAGCACTTGGTTGCATGTTTTATCGTTTTGGCTCACTTACGCTCAATGACCTTGCCGGTATGGGTAGGCGCATGCCGCTTACTATGGCGGCATTCATTATTGGCGGCTTAAGCCTTATTGGACTTCCGTTGACGGCCGGGTTCATCAGTAAATGGTTATTGGTTCAGGCTGTCATTGAAGATGGAAATTGGCATTTTGCAGTGATGATTCTGGTGAGTTCCCTTCTCGCCGTCATCTATATCTGGCGAGTTGTCGAGGTCGCTTACTTCCGACCCCCCATGGATAATACCGGCACGATCATCGAGGCGCCGCTAAGCATGCTGGTGCCAACTTGGATCCTTGCCCTAGCCTGCGTATGGTTCGGCATTTTTGCGACCAGCACCGCTGACATTGCGCTACGAACGGCGGCTGTTCTTCTGGGAGCCACCCCGTGACCACACAGGCCTTAATTTTACTGGCCATGATCCTACCGTTGGCTGGGGCTGTGCTAATTGTGCTTTCAGGCCGCTGGCCCAACGTGCGCGAAGCGGTGACATTGGCTACTTCGGCGACTCTGTTTGGGACGGTTTTATCAATTGCCCCCGAGGTACTTTCCGGAGGCCGGCCGACTGTGCGCATTCTCGAGATGATGGAGGGTTTAAATTTCTTCTTCACGGTCGAGCCTCTAGGCCTTTTATTTGCTCTGGTTGCCAGTTTCCTTTGGGTCGTCACCTCGATCTACGCTATCGGCTACATGCGCGCACATCACGAGGAGAACCAGACACGTTTCTACGCCTGGTTCGCCATATCCCTGGCCTGCACAATGGGCATCGCCTTCGCCGGCAACATGTTGACGCTGTTCGTCTTTTACGAAATGTTGACCCTCGCCACGTTCCCGCTGGTCACCCATCACGGTACCGATGAAGCGCGCAAGGCGGGCCGCGTCTACCTCGGCATCCTGATAGGCACTTCGATTGGTTTTCTGCTTTTCGCCATGGTCTGGACGTGGGTCATGACCGGTACGCTGGACTTTACCGATGGCGGCATTCTCGCCGGAAAGGCCGACGGCCCCATGATCGCGGTGCTGTTGGGGCTTTATGTATTCGGCATCGGCAAGGCGGCACTGATGCCGTTCCATCGCTGGCTGCCAGCGGCGATGGTAGCGCCAACGCCGGTTAGCGCTCTCTTGCATGCCGTTGCCGTCGTTAAGGCGGGCGTCTTCACCGTACTGAAAGTCATCATTTACATTTTCGGTTACGAGAATCTGGCCGCCAGTATGCAGGGCGACTGGTTGGCCTATGTTGCTGGGTTTACGATTGTTGCCGCCTCGATCATTGCCCTGAAACAGGACAACCTTAAACGCCGTTTGGCCTATTCCACGATCAGTCAGCTTTCTTACGTGGTTCTGGCGGCGGCGATTCTGAGTCCGCTTTCCGAAGTCGGCGCTGCCTTGCACATCGCGGCGCACGGATTTGGCAAGATCACCCTGTTCTTTGCCGCCGGCGCAATTCTTGTCGCCAGCCATAAGACGGACGTCAGCCAGATGGTGGGTATCGGGCGACGCATGCCATGGACCATGGCCGCCTTTGCCGTCGGTTCGCTGTCGATGATCGGACTGCCGCCGACAGCTGGGTTTATCAGCAAGTGGTACATTCTTCATGGCGCCTATCAGGCTGATCACATGGTCGCCGTTGCCGTTGTGGCGGCAAGCACGCTGCTGAATGCCGCTTACTTCCTGCCTGTCGTCTATCGGGCATTCTTCCTGGATGGCGAGGCCGCGGTGTTACAACAGGCGCCTGCTGTCGGCGCCCACCACCATGGCGAGCACGGTGAAGCGCCACTTCCCTGTGTTATTGCCATGATGATTACGGCGGGCGGCACCATTGCCATGTTCGTGTTTCCTGGTCTTCCCATCAGCCTTGCCGAACAATTGATCGGAGCTGTCCCATGAGCGATGATTCCGCAACGGACCGTAACCTTCACTGGCTGGTGCGTCCGGCGACAATTCGGTTTCTATGGTTTGGCGGCTGCGCAATTCTGGCTGTCTTGGTGCTGGCGGACTTCCTGGTTCGTGGACATCCATATTTTGGACTGGATGGCACCTTTGGATTTTATGCCTGGTACGGATTTGCGACCTGTGGCGCCATGGTGATCCTGGCGAAAGGACTCGGTGTTTTTCTCAAGCGCCGGGATACCTACTATGACGATTGATACCATCCCCCCGGGGATCATTCTGATCGCCGTCGGTCTGTTGCTGCCACTGGTTTCTGGGGTCGTTCGCGGCGCGTTGGTGCTTTTGGCGCCGTTGACCGTGTTAGCCATGGTTTGGGCGGTGCCGGATGGACCGGTCCTGACCCTGTCGTTCCTTGGTTTGGATATCACGCCACTGCAAGGCGATAATCTGAGCCGACTGTTCGCCATCATCTTCTCGATCATGGCATTTGGCGGCGGGCTCTATGCCCTGAACCAGTCGCGGGTCGTCGAACTATCGGCTGCCTTCGTCTATGCCGGATCGGCCATAGGAGTCGTCCTGGCGGGTGACTTGATTACCGTGTTGATCTTTTGGGAAGTCATGGCCGTTGGTTCAACCGTCGTCGTTTGGGCCGCAGGATCGGAACT